>NZ_JAKJSN010000086.1:0-13272 GCF_050337005.1 Photobacterium japonica
GAGTAATACAGAAGATAATATAATTAAATTGCTACTCGACAGCTTTTGTCTTTTCTTACTCATAACCAAACTTATCTATTTCCATTAAAATAGTCGTCATAGAAATAAAATACTGACGGATAATATTTTTCCACCAAGCGATTAAACGTGCCGTTATTTTTTATTTTTTTAAGGTAAGCATTAAAGGCGTGACGTAATTGAGGGGAGTCATTGCGAAAGGCCGCTGCCATGTACTGATCGTCAGACACAGGACCAATCACCTTGATTTCTCCCGGCCACTTTTCAAGCGCAATTAAGGTATCCGCCACGTCCAGCAAGGTCGTTTCTGCATCGTTATTTAAAATGGCGGGAACCATTTCATTCAATTTTCGCGCATGCACAGGGATGATGATATTCGCCTGTGTGGCATAAAGGTTGTACAAGTTAGGATCAAGACAGGAATGTTCCATTGCCAGCACATCCCGCCCTTTCATGAGCGTTTTGACCATGTCAATATCGTGTACTTTGGAGCCACTTGGGGTGATAGGCTGGAGATCGGAGTCACCACGTGCAACAAGCCAGACGGCAGATGGGAAATAGTCATCCGAAAACGCAACCATCTCCTTTCGCCAATCCAGCACAGTGACACCATTGGCAATAATGTCACCCTTTTGCATCACTTCACGCCCCAACACGATTTTATTGTTAGCAAAGTTTGCTTCTTGGCCAGTTAACTTGCCAATGACGTTGCTCCAGTCAGCAGGCACGTACTGGTACTCTACACCGAGTTGCTCAGCAAACCCTTTAACAATATCAACATCTAAACCGCTCAGGGTGTGCAAGTTTTCTTTGTTGATATAGTTAATAAAATTCGCATATGGCACGCCAATATGACGCAGTACCCCTTCTTCTTTAATTTGCGCTAAATCACGAGCATGACTCAAACCACTGCTGAGGGCACCCAGCACGATCAATGATAGCGTCAGGCCGCGTTTTACGTTTTTTATAAACATCTTCATCATTCAGCCATTGCCCATTTTTTGCGGCGCCAGTCCCACTGACGCCGCTTACGCTTACTTCATTTGTTTATATAACGCGTGCATTGCGCGCACTAAGCCTTTCACATCCTCTTCATCATGGAAGAGATGCGTCGAAATTCTCAATGCATACGTTTTGTGGGTATCGTCTTTCTGCAATGTGAAGTCTGTAGTACGAATAATGTAGCCGTAGTCTTCACGCAGTCGATCCCGGTACTCAGTCAATCGCTCACCCTCATCTAACGCAAACGGGTTAAACGTGGTGATCGCACTGGCCAACTCGTCTTCATCCGGAGAGAAGAAATAAGCATCTGGCATGGCTTTTTTTAAGCGCGATTGACACAAGCGTTTTAACGCTAGCACGCGATTTTCAATGCGTTTCCGTCCAATATCATCCCACATTTTGCAACTGTCTACCAATGCTTGCTTGGCTGGATAGTTGTCGTTACCCACATATTGCAACGGTAATTGGGTACCTGAATCGCTTGAGTTTGCCAGAGAGGAATTAATAAACCAAAGTGGGGTATCGCGATCGCTCCAATATTCAGCTAAACGCTGCGCGTTATCACGGACATAAAGAATCCCCGTCGCCCCTGCCCCACACTGCCATTTATGGCCAGAACCGGCAAAGAAGTCACAATCCATGTCATGCAAATCCACCGCGAGCATGCCAACCGTGTGCGCACCGTCCACCAGCGTTGGCACCGCATACGCTTTTGCCAGCTCACACAGGCGTTTTGCAGGCAACGTCGTACCGGTTTTATAGGTAATATGAGAGAAGGTAAGCAAACGCACATTGCTATGTGCATTGAGGGCATCACGGAAAGCATCAACATAGTCATCGGCTGTCACTGACTCGGAACCGGTGTAAACAGGCAGTTGTACTTCAACAACCTCGACACCAAAACGCTCTTTCACGACCTGTAACGGTGAGGTCGCAGCAATGTGTTCATGATGGGTAGTAAGAATCACATCCCCAGGTTGAAAATTCAGACCATTGATAATTGAACATAAACCATCCGTGGTATTGCGGCTTAATGTCAATTCATACGGTTCAGCACCAAAGCCGGCCGCAATATCATTGATCATCTCGGTCATGTGGGGCCATTCACCAAAGCGACCGCCTAAATCCCACGGATCTTTTGCAATACGCTGGTTATTCTTGTTATACGCTTTCAATACGTGCTTAGGCATAGAACCCGTGGTGCCTACATTCATGTAGGTCGTTCTTTTATCCAGCACAAATTGATGCTGCACATCACGCCAGAAACGTTTGCTGTGTTTATCGTGCTGTAATGACTGCCAACTCTCACCGTCATCTGCCAGCGCAGTATGGCTAAATAAAGTGCTCCCCATACCCACGGCGGCAACACTTGCCGTACCTTGTAAAAAGCGACGACGGTTTGGATTTTTTATCTGTGAATCATGATGACTCATTTATGACTCTCCTTGTTCTTTTCATATTGTGAGAAACACCCAATATCGGCCGACAATAAAGCACAAAATGTAACTAAATGTAAATTGATAAGCTTCATTTGCTGGATAAAATGACCGACACAGCTAGTGATATGTTTATCATTTAATCAGAATTTTATAAAACACTCTCGCTCACTCTTTTGCATTTCTTTTGTTTCACGCACAAAAAAAAAGCCCATCACTTTACGTCATGGACTTTTTCTCACCTATTCTAGGTTTCGCATTAACGCGCTTGAAGATAAAGGTTCAGGCACTACTTCTCACGACAAAACGCACTGAAAGCGGCTTCACTATTTTCAAAATTTTCTTTTTTGGCTAATTCCCAAGGACGCTCACATTGATTGGTTTTCGCACACCATTGATAGCCTGCAGACCCTTTACAACCGTGCGCATCTGTATCGGCTCCCACTTTCACTTCTGTTTGTGGGGCTTCGCTGCAACCAAACAACAGGATGCCGCCCATCAGCATCATGACTGAACGTACTGCGTGATTTTTATTTCCTGGTTTCATGTATGACCTCTCTGAAACACCATTACCATCATATGAAAACAATAATAACTGCTTATTTATTCAGCACTTAAGCAAGTGTATCCTGAAAAAGTGTGATAAACCTATCACTTTTATCGTCTTGCGATTGCTGTTATACAAGCATCGCTATTATTATCTATTTCGTCCAGTAAGCATACTGAACAAACAAGACAATAAATGCGGATATCGTATAATGGTATTACCTTAGCTTCCCAAGCTAATGACACGGGTTCGATTCCCGTTATCCGCTCCAATATCTCCCAGATTACCTCTCTTTTTACGACACTCTCTTTTCTTAATCTCTTTTTTAGATAATTTACATCTTACGCTATTTGCTTTACTTTCTTTTTATCGACTTTTTTGTGCGAATAAAAGGATTGTTATGCCAACTACGCGTCCCTTGCTCTATTCTTTACGCCGTTGTCCTTATTGTGTCAGAGCCCGTATCGGCTTATTACTCGCTCAACAGCCAGTCATCTTACGTGAAGTCAAATTAAAAAATAAACCCGCCGCCATGATGCATATCTCGACACAAGGCACGGTGCCCATTTTACAGTTGCCCACCGGCGAGATAATGGAAGAAAGCATCGATATCATGCTATGGGCATTACACCGCAGTGATCCGCACGATCTATTACGACACGACCAACCCGACGTCTTACCGGCGATGCAACTGTTGATTAGTGATTGTGACAACAACTTTATTCCGGCCTTAGAAGCCTTCAAACATTCAGCGCGCTATCACACGGCAACTGAACACATCGATCGTGAAGCATGCCTGCCCTTTATTGAAAGACTGGAACAAGGGTTACAAACCTCTCCCTATTTAATGGGAAACCATCCCTGCTTGGCTGACTTTGCTATTTTGCCGTTTATTCGCCAATTCTCACGTGTTGATAAGCCGTGGTATCGGGCAATGGCTTGGCATAACCTGCAACGCTGGCTCATCGACCTGTATCAGCATCCCGCTTACGGTGAAGCGATGCAGGTTGTCCCTGTTTGGCAAGAAGGTCAGCCAGACGGGCTATTCCCCGCCTAACCGACAGGATACTGTTACTGTTTTCAGCCGCATAACAGATTATTCCTGTTGCATCATCTCCATGACGGGTCTCCACATTTCATCCAATTCATCGTCAGACGGTAAGGCTGATTGTTCAATGGTGCGAACCACTTTACAAGGATTCCCCACCGCAATGGTATCGGCAGGAATATCTTTCGTGACGACACTGCCCGCACCAATCACCGCACGATCACCAATGGTGACCCCATCAAGAATGATAGCACCGGCACCAATCCACACATTGTCGCCAATCACAATCGGGTTTGCTGCAGCAATAGGTAGCACACGTTCAGCCAAGGTCACAGGATGCCCCGCCGTGCTGATCACTACATTAGGGCCAATAAGCACACGTTCCCCGATCGTCACTGGGGCGAGATCCAAAATTTTCACACCGGCATTTAAGAATCCACCCAATTTGAAATGGATGTTTCTCCCCATGTCGCAATAAAACGGCGGAATAATGTGAGCGCCATTGTGGCTACCCAGTAGTGCGGTTAATAATTTGGTTTGTCCGGGGTAATCAGACGGGCGAAGTTGATTAAAATCATACAGAATGTCTTTCACTGCAGCTTGTTCAGCAAACAATGCCGGGGTAATCGGGACATGAAGGGAATAATCAGATAGATGCTGGCTCATTGATAATAATCTCACTCGTAAAAAGTGCTTTTAATCGTATTACAATCAATGAGATATAAGTATGACTTCACACGAAAAACGTGCAGTCACTATAAGAAAATGTACGCAATAATAATGTCGCGATAGCGTTTACAAAGCACTAATCGCAAAGCCTAGTGTTGCGCCAATCACAATCAAACCAATCTGCACAATCACATTGGTAAACGCGAGCATAAAACCCACGATCGTGTTCACACTGAAAACAAGCGTAAAAATCACGCCACTGATCAATATCGCGGCAAAAGAGGCCAGAAAAAAATCGCCGATATAATACGCTAACACCGCGGACACGCCCAGTGACACTGTCACGGCAAATAAACTTTTTATCACGCTCGGAATAGCAATATCAAGAATACGCGCAGCAACCTTGATCGAAATAACGGAAAATACCAGCACACCAGCAATCAGTATCCCCCACTTCATATCTATTTCATTTAGCATCAAAAACACACCACTAAACATCGTCTAAGTGAATAATATTTCGATAATAAAACATAATAATTAGATCAATAATAGGCACATTTTTTCCCATCTTCATTCTGCGATCAAGTCGGGCACAGTGATGCAAGCCATGTAACTGAGCCCCCTAACAGTTGTAAGGTGAGACATTTATGCGATAAACAACATCGAAATATAAATAGCAAATCCGACCGAAGACAAGAGAAATTGCTGACATGAACGCCTACCGTTTTCTTTAGCTTTACACAGCCAGTAAATCACAGCAAAAGCAAAAGACGACAACCAAAGCGCTATCATCACAACATAGAGGATCAAATATATAACATCGCCAATCCCATAAGGATCACCGGCACCCACCGGTAATTGCGCATAAAGATGAAAGTTAAAGTACAACCCAAACACCATAAGTACGTACATTAAAACGACATTCGCGGTAAGTAATTTTCCTGTCACCCATTCGATAGTGACGACAACTCGCTGTCCAACGTGCATTAACGATAACTCCTACTCACGCCGGATAATAACACCCAATGCAACGATCATAAGTGATCGAGCCAGATCCTCGCGTTATCGAAACAGATCCACATCAATGTGAGAGTTCATCCATAACGTGTTCTCGCGCAATCACACGGCCTTTTCTCGCTGAGTCAGACCGTATTTACGCATGCAAAGCGTGTTCTCTCTGATAATGTTTTTCGCTTGATCGATCATTTTAGAAACCGCAGCCGCATTGTTATCGGGATCGTCTTGGTAGGCTTTCACAGCGCGAGTAACGAGCTGTTTTGACTCCGCCCGCTTTGCATCATAATGACACGTGTTCTTAATGATTTTCAGCGATCGCTCACTGGCGACTTTTCCTGATGGGGCTATCCACTCATATTCTTTTGTCTCGGCTTCTTGTGTACTTGAGCAACCCGATAAAAAGATAATGATGGCTAACGCTAAAAAACGCTTCATGATGAATGACCCCGATCGTTTTATGAATTCAATACTGTCGCTTTAACACGTCAGTATCTATAACGCCGTTGTCATTCGCAATCCTGTGATTGTCGAAGTGTAAGCTTACTCGAAAGTCCACGGCATGCATTGCAGAGAGACAACAATTATCGACTCAATACCCGGATTGAACTGACGGTATTATCAAACTCTGCCGCATTGGCTTTTCCGCCGCTACGTGTATAAAACGATCCGGTGTAGTTTTTACCTTCATAGAAACGCACGGTCCAATGGGCGGGAATGAAATACGACGACATCGCATCATTAAAATGGAAATCCGCTAAATCAGGCTCATCATGGGTGATCACCACCGTTTTACCCCGCTGATGAGGCCGACTGTAAATCACTACGTGATTCGGTTCATTGGGTTCGTCATCGAACAGCAAGGTGCTGGTTATGCATTTCGCCTCACGCGCACGACAAAAAATACTGTCTTCGCCCTGTGATTGCTCGCATCGACGCTTTACTTTATAACGCGCCATATCTTCACTGATCCCAACATCAGCAAACACCTCTTGGAAGGGCTGCAAGGTGCACACGTACACCTTACCCTGAGTTGATGGATACGGCTTGCTGGGATAGTGTTTTGTGTTCGCGTGTGCCACCGTCGTAAAACTCAATATCGCGATTAACAGTATCCATTTGTTCATGACACCCCCTCATTTCTCATGATGAAAAGCAGGCAACCCTCTCTTGTGATATAGAGCGACTGCCTGCTTTCTCTTTTAGCGGGTTACAAAATGCCAGATATCACCCGTGGTGACTTGACCATCTCGCACCCCATCCACTCGCCAGAAGTAGGACGTATTTGGCTGCAGTTCTGACACGGTATAAGCACCGTTCATCTTGCTCACCGCCTCCAATGTGGATGGTGACGATCCAAAGTAAACGCGATATCCCCATTCAGGACTCTGTTTAAACATCAGATCCAACGTCAATTCCACCTTTGTGGCATCATTAAACGGAACGGGATTCATCGCTTTATCACCATGATGACCGGGGATCCAAGGTGCAACGTCGCTATCTTCATAGGCACCAATATCTGGCGCGCTACCCAAATAGTCAATGGTGCTCAAGCGGCTATCGCTCGTGCCCGCATCAATGATACTCGCATTGACTTTCGGTCTGAAATCCCCCCAATGCGCGCCTTTCAGTTGGCTCAGAATTATGCTGTTTTCACCTGTCACATTACTAACCACAGTACCCGGTACCACTAACTGCTCGGGTGTGCCTGATTTACGCCCTTGCAAACTGCCAACAAGGTTGTTCAGTGTTTCTGAATTGAAATTCAGACCTCCCGCATCTTCTTTATTGAAAATAACCAGATCCGTGACGTCATTATCAAACATCAGGTTATTAAACGTGGCTTGATGATCGCCTTTAATGATTGAGAACTGGGTGTTCCATACAACGTTATGATGTACAACGCCATCACGGCCTACTTTCGAGGCACCTTCAACGCCATCAAAGCGAATGCCGGCTTTCGGGGTGTCATGTACCCAGTTATACGCAATTTCAGTGCCTGCCTGTTGCTCTACACCCACATTGATGGCCGCCCCATCATGCTGCAGTAAACTGGTGTTAAACACATGGTTGCCAATCACTTTTGAAGCGGCACCGACACGTACCCCCTCCGAATTTCCGGCGGTATGGAACGTGTTATTGGTGAAGCTAATATCATGGCTTTGTGATGCCATGTTCAATGCGCCCTCACCGCCAGTACCGAGGTTAGAATAGTCGATATCATGGATTAGATTGTTATCAACAGTATCCCCAACTTCTTTGATCATCTCAAAGGCGGGGCCATCCGTATACGCCAGATAACTGTCTTTAATCGTGTTTCCAGTCGTTTTTAGTGTTTTACTATTATTAATGAACTTGATAGTTTGCGGGCGAGTTAAGTCCCCCAGCATACGTTGTGAATAGGCATAATACTGTGCATCTATATCTTCAAAGGTGATTCCCTGTGAACTGATGACAGTAAATGCGGTACCGAAAAAGTCGACGTCTTTGATCAATACATGGCTTGCATTACGCACGGTTAAGCCATAAGTTTGCGTTTTACCTCGTACGGTAAGGTGATTGGGATCTTTCCCTTCTGGTGCCCACAAATACACGGTGCGGGTTTGCTTATCAAAGAACCATTCATTTTCACTGTCGAGCAGTTCCAATTTACCTTCAAGGTAGTAATGGCCTTCTTCATACTTGGTATTCTTGGTTTCCCAGAAATTCCCTTTGCCCAGCATGTTATCTGCGGCATTTTTCATTGCCGTACCAGAACCCGAAAAGTCTTTACTATAAGTAAACGTATCGGAGCCTGGTGTGTGCGATTCCACGACTTGTGCCCAGTTGAGCCACGAGCCGATATTCATGATGGCAATGGCCCCTGTGGCGTCGATGCCTGAATCCGCCAACGACTGGACATTTATCCCTTCGGGCAGCGGTTCATACTGATTACCGCTGTTGCTCACCACGATATTTTCATAAGGCCGCTCATCAATCATGGTTCCGAAACGACTTTCTGGCGCTTGATGACGCCACGTCTTTTTCATGTTCCATAATGAACCGTCATGCAGTTGGGCATTCGGCCAACGTGCAGACATCACCATTTCATCGTCAATGAACAACTGCCACACTGGGCTGCGTACTGTCGTTTTGTAGATATTACCTTGATGGACGATCCATGGCGTATCGATGACAACGGTGCCATCAAAAATCGCGTTGTTCCCTTGAATAACAATCGGCGCGTCGGCACTGCCGTTGGCCTTGTCTATCACCTGTGCAGTACGATAGCGCCCTTCACCCAGTTCAATCACATCCCCTGCTTTCGCCAGACTCAAGGCTTTCTTCAATGACGCAAAGGGCGCTACTTGTGTGCCATTGTTGCTGTCTTTTCCGTCTGGGCTGACAAAATAACTCACTTCGCTTGCACAAGCGTCTAATGATGGCGCAGTGGACCCATCAGGGCACGTCACAGGTGGCACTGGACATTCTTCCAGTGAGGGTGCGGTAGAACCATCTTCACAAATCACTGGCTCATTCGGACATTCTTCTAACGATGGGGCGGTAGAACCGTCTTCACAAACCACTGGCTCATTCGGGCATTCTTCCAACGATGGGGCGGTAGAACCGTCTTCACAAATCACTGGCTCATTCGGACATTCTTCTAATGACGGCGCGGTTGAACCATCAGGACAAATAACAGGATCAACAGGGCCGGTTGGGCAACTTACTTCCGCCCAGAACCACGAATGCGCTTTAGGTGTTTCCCATGGGCCAGGATTATTCTTTGCAACAAAACACTGGTTGTTTAAGCCAACAATATCGCCATTTTTCACCTGTGTTTTACCCGCTACCCATGGGATCACATCGCCGGCCTCTGGATCCGGGTCGGGATCTGGGTCAGGATCCGGTGTTGGGCCAGGGGCCTCATCACAGGTTGTCGCAGACCAAAACCACGTTGATGATGCAGAGGGGGTTTCCCACTTTCCCGGATTATTTTGTGCGGTATAGCAAGCATTCTTATAGATGACAACATCGCCATTTTCTACGCTTGTTTGACCCGGAACCCAACTGATCGGTACCGTGCTAGCCAATGCACCAGTACTCCATAAGGATAACGCTAAGGCAATAAGGGTGGGTTGTGTTTTCATAAAATCCTTTCTCATCATATTCACGTCATGTCTGGAAAAGTGGTAATAACTAAAGAACGCGATCAGCTCACTATGCCAAACAAAAGACGCCGAATTTTACCCTCACCACTTTGTAGCATCTCCTCGCGCATCCTTTTTTTGGCTCAACCTCTCACTGCGTTTTCACCTTTTCCTTTCGTTTATATTTCTTCTGCCGATCTTCACGACAGAGGATGGTTGTCACTCATCTATTGCTGATAATTTAAGCAATGGCAGTATATCGCTATCGTTCTTACCCGTATTAGCTGTTTACCCCATCCCTAAGGTTGAACACTCGAGTTTGAAGTTGATTCACAAAACCGCATGTACGCATCGCGGATTAGCGTGAGACCTTGATAGATTAATCAGTATTTTGATACCTGTTCATTAGCGCATATTGAATGGCAATCTCTGTTAATCAACATGCCCTATCCCAGCAAAACCCCTGTACATAACACTGTATACAGTACTGTGTATACTGGATGAAACACCTGTACATCTCCCCTGAATATTGAACCGACTCGAAATCTAATCAAAAAAGAGAATAATTAGATCATTTTGATGACGTTATAAATAAGCACTAATAACAAGCACTTAAACAAACAAGATGGGTTCATCTTGCCAGTGACACCGCTTTATTATCAATTGTATTGTTAAAAATGCTTGCATCAGCGCCCAATAATAACTACTGTACACACATACAGTATGTATATATAAACACTACATTTGGGGATGATGGACTATGACAGCTTTTTTCGACAACCTTGAGTCAATTTCTGTATCACAAGCTTATAAGGCGACGTTTTCCTTACCGGCTGAAGCTGCCATCACTCCGCATACTGTGAAATGTCCGATTGAAGTGTGCTTTAACACCCACATGCAAACGCAGCTGGCCTATTTTCTACGTATTCTTAAGCAAGCCAGCCAGCAAAACCGCTGGATCATGTTCATTGGCCAAGAAGCGCTTATCGATAAGCGTTTGTTGAAAAATGCAGGTGTCGACATCAATAAAGTGCTGGTACTTACCCAAAAGAAAGGCCAGTCTGATGCCGCGTTAATGGAAAAAGCGTTAGCTTGTGGCAACTGCAGTGCCGTGGTTGCTTTGGGTGATATCACTGATTTTTCCGCGCAAACGCTGCGTCATGCCGCAGAGCGCAGTGGTAGCTTTGCCTTCGTACTTAACCCTAACAGCAAAGGCCAAGTGAACTTTCACTGAACAATACAAGACTGATTGATCCTGCTTTCTACTTCTGTCACGTCCCCCCCCTTTTTGTCATGCTATTTCACTCTCCGTGAGTAGCATGGCGATGGTAATAGTATTTACTTTCTCCCTATCATCTCGTTGTCTTATCCACTCTTGAACCTCCCCTTCGCCAATATTGGTATACCTTTATAGGATCCCACCTCCTATCAATAGGATCACGCGATGGAGAAGAAGCTCGGGCTTGGCACCCTAACGGCACTGGTTATTGGTTCAATGATTGGCGCAGGGGTATTTAGCCTGCCTCAAAATATGGCGGCGGTAGCCAGTCCACTGGCTGTGATCATTGGCTGGGCAATCACTGGCGTAGGAATGATCTTGCTGGCACTGTCTTTTCAACATTTGGCACAAGTTAAACCAGAGATTGAGAGCGGTGTATTTGGGTACGCCCAAGCCGGTTTTGGTCAGATGGTTGGGTTTTTCTCTGCATGGGGTTATTGGTTCAGTGCGATGCTGGCGAACGTCTCTTATTTAGTGATCGTATTTGGCACGTTAGGCATGTTGTTTGACTCACCGGATCACATCATATTTGGTTCCGGTAACACGCTTGCATCATTGATTGGGTCTTCAGTGTTGCTATGGTTAGTACACGCACTCGTTCTGCGCGGTATTCAAACGGCAGCGACGGTCAATTTAGTCACGACCTGCGCAAAACTTATTCCGCTATTACTCTTTATCGTTTTTGCATTCATCGCTTTTCGCTGGTCAACCTTCTCTTTAGATTTGACTGGTTTTACCAGCAAAAACCAGCACGATATGCTAACGCAAATAAAAAGCACCATGCTTATTACTGTATGGGTGTTTATAGGCGTGGAAGGCGCAGTCATTGTGTCTAAACGCGCCAAGCATCGACGAGATATTGGCCGTGCAACCATTTTAGGGTTACTGATCGCGTTGTTCATTTATGTCTGCGTAACACTGCTGTCGATGGGGGTGATTCAACATGTCGAATTGGCGACTTACCCGAACCCTTCAATGGCACAGGTCATGACCGCGATGGTGGGCCCGTGGGGTAGCATCCTAATCGGAGTGGGTTTACTGGTGTCAGTATGTGGGGCTTTCTTGAGCTGGACGGTATTAACCGCTGAAGTGCCGTACATGGGCGCACACGACAAGATGTTTCCCCATTACTTCACCAAACAAAATGCCGCTGGCACGCCCGTGAACTCACTGTTACTCACGAATGTGTGTATCCAGTTATCACTGATTGGCGTCTATATCGCCGGCAGCACCTACGATACGCTGCTGGTGATCGCTTCAGAAATGATCCTTGTGCCCTATCTGCTGGTGGGCGCATACACGTTAAAATTGGCCCTGACACGCGATGATCGCGGGATGTTATTTTCAGTTGGATGTGGGGCAACCTTATACGGTATCTGGCTTTTGTATGCCTCAGGGCTGTTTTACCTGCTGCTATCAGCCATGCTATATGTGCCAGGGCTGGCTTTTTACCTACAAGCCAAACGGCAACAGGCCGTGCGTCCGTTTACGGGGTGCGAAAAGGTGGGAGTCTGTATACTGATTGCGATTGCAGTGATCGCGGCGATATTACTGTGGCAGGGAGGACTATAGCGCTATTAGTAAAAGAGCCAGCAAATCGCTGGCTCTTTTACTAATAACTTAAAGCATATGTGCACGTAACACCTCCCCATCTTCATCTAGCATGATGATCTTACAAGCTGCTTTGGTTTCAATTTCCAAAAGTTGATTTTCATCCAACGAATACGGTAACTGGATCATTAATTCATCAATATGATCCGCTCGCGCCAAACGCAATAGTCTGATCAAATTATTCGTATCACTGATATTGGTTGAAAGCACTTTTAGTGCTTGTTCCTGCAGTTTTTCAGACGCCGTTAACCCACTGTCATGAATAGCAGAAGTGCGTGACACTTCAAAAGAAGGGATCAGCGCCTTAAGCGCATCAACCAGCGTCAGTTGTTGCTTGCAAGATGCTGACAAAAATGATGTGTAGTTAAACACAACATTGCTGTTATTTGAGAATTCAACGAATGTTTCCATATTCATCCCTAAGAGAAACATAATTTTTGTTGTTTATGACTCGATGCATCGTGTTGGCTACATGAGTAAGCTGAGAATACTATACGACTAACTGAAGTATGATGTAT
>NZ_JAKJSN010000087.1:0-13243 GCF_050337005.1 Photobacterium japonica
GCAGCAATACTGAGCCATCGAGAGAAGGTGTTATCAGCACATCGAAGCAAGAAACCAGAACGTTGGTCAAAGAATATTAGGAACTGCCAGCCTATCGGGGCAGTACACTTAAATCCCGAAAGAGAAGCAGCGTAATAATTGACCAACTAGTGACAACTACCTTGAAAAACACCGGTTTGAGATTGGCCCAGCGAATTTTTCTTTGTGGAAAAATTATGAGCAGGAATGGTTGAATGAAGATTATTTTATTGAAGCACTTGCCCGAGCGGTTAGGATCTTTGACTTGGTATTTGATTCGAACGATAGCATCTCAATTGTCTATCAAATTTTCTCTGACGGACGCCGTAAAATACGAAGAGGTGATTTTCTATTTAAGCAGATAGCTGATGTGAAAAATTGCACCACTGAGTATTCTGACCATCGTGATATTTATACAGATACTTTACACTTTAAAAGTTACTGCTGGAAACGGGTATGTGTTTCTGGAATACAAACAAAAGATGTTGACACACGCAACCTTCTTGAAGCTATGATCAATAAAGATTTTTCGGTACGTGGCTCCTCACTAGCTGGTGAATGCTTCTTTATAAATCACGACAAAAACATAACTCTTAATTTATATGATGATCGAGGCATGGATGTTATCGCAGTGGAGAAAGATGTTCTGATTCCTCTATATGAGAAGTGTAACGATATAATTTTAGTCTATGACCGCGAAAAAATTGATAGCGTGTTCACGTAAATAGCCGGTCATCTTGTTAACCGCTCTAACAAATTAGGATTAAGGTGTTGCGTAGCCAACACTCAATCCCGAGTGTTGAATAAGCCCGATGCCTCTTTATAGAGTAAATTATGCGATGTGGTTTGAAGGGAGCATCGCGCGGCTCGATGGAATGTTTGCACGTGTTGCAATAACTTTAGACCGCCCCCTGAGTTTTACGTCATAACGGCGGTTTTGTGGATCAGTACCTTGCCTGTCGCATCTTCGCTATGGATACTGAAAGGCATGTTTGGCCACATTTTTTGACCACTACAGCTCCATGTCATTCGTTAGCAACATGGGAAAAGTAAGGAGGCAATGTGCAAGGTCGCTGCCCTAATTGTCAGGCTATGGTTTCTAAAATTCCAATATCAGGTAAGTGTCCAATTTGTCATAAAAATAGTCATAATTGGTTTGTTTACGACTGGGAAACTTATGCGTCTATGAAAAAATTACACATCAAAGGTAACTGGTTTATCATTGCTATCTCACTCATAAATTTGGCTGGTTTAATTGCTTACGGGTCTTCAAATCCGCTTCAGTGGGGGTTTTCGTTATTGTTAATACCAGCGATATTCAGCTTAATAAAGTGCCGAAAACAGCTGTTCAATCAAAAACAGTATAGAGGACATAGAGCAACAAGCATTTTCCCTTGGTTTAATGGGCTCTAATTGGACGAATAAAAAATCAAGGGGATGCATTACACTTGGCTAGTTCAGAGTTGGTACAACTTATTGTTGGCGTTACATGCTAAAGGATTACCATGAGACAGATGTATAAAGTAGCTCTGTTATTCTTACTGTTGACTCCATCATTAGCATACGCCAATGGTGGTTCTCCATTGTTGTTATTCATTAGCTTTAGTGTATTCATGGTTGGACAGGTTTGGATCCTATTTTCGGAAAGTTTATTTTTGGCTCGAATATAAAATCTGGATATAAGAAGAGCATTTAGATTTGTGTTTTCAGCCAACGTTGTTTCTACAATTATTGTTGGTCTAGGTTTTCCAATTATACTTATTTTCATCTTAATGATGCTATCTGTATTTGCACCCGGCGATTACATAAATTATATCGCATCATCCGGTATCTATGCTTATGACATGCCAAGTAACGGTATGAAATCTATATTAGCTTCATTTTTTTGGTTGTCTGTCACATATTTATTGACCGTTTATTGCGAAAGGATATTTTATAGGGGCCATTGGTATGAAATTGGTTTTAAACCAGAGTTTAGTCTCAATAAATTTGTTTGGCAGGCAAATTTTATAAGTTATTTAGGCTTGTTTCTGATTTTTACCGCAATGTGGAGAATGTAGTGATGTAATGGACGCCCCGTCCTAACCATGGATACAGAGACTATGTTTGGTGATATGGTGGCCTCCGAACATATATCGTATTTGACTCTTCAAGTGTGGCAGAGTCTGGATGAGGGTTAGTCCATGCCATTTGTTAGTTCCCCAGAGGAAGCAATCAATCCATAGGGAATTTTTGTTTCTGGTGGAGCACGCGCATAATTCGGATAATGTCGTATTCGATCCAATAGGATACGATCATCGAAATCTCAGGAATTATAAGTAATCGCCCACGAATGCTGTCTCGCTGTACACCCATTAAAGGCTGCTCAAGCAAGTTTTCTACTTTTGCTTCAATGAGGTTGTCAGTTTTCTCTGCCGCATCAGGGTTGAAGTCATAGATAAACTCAAAGATCTTTTCACGATCATTAAGTGACTCTTCTTCCCATAAAATCATTGCTTACCTCGATTACGGATTCTGGCTTTACGCTCTTCCATTCGAGATTTGGCAGTCTGGTGCTCAACGAAAATGGATTTTCCTGAGTCAAACTTCTCAAATGCTAGGTTTACTTGTTCAGTTAGCCATGCATCGTGAGATAATGTTTTTCTTTGTTGTTCAGCGAGTTGCTCAGTAAGTTCACGACAAGCATCACTCAGTGTGCGACCTTGGCTCTCAGCCATTTGTTGAGCTAGGCGTTTTGTTTCTTCATCAACACGAAATTGAATTCTAGTGTCCATGATGTATTCCTTTGTTGGTGTGTGTACAAATGTTAGCACTAGCATTTGAGATGGGCAACTCACAAACAAGGATTAAGGTGTTGCGCTGCCAACACTCAATCCAGGGTGTTGAACAAGCCCGACGCCTCTTTATAGCGTAAATTGTGCGATGTGGTTTGAAGGGAGCATCGCGCTGCTCGATGGAATGTTTGCACGTGTTGCAATGCCTTTTGATCTCCCACCCTGAGTTTTACATTGTAACGGCCATTTTATGCGTCAATACCTTGCCTGCCACAGTTTCACCATGGATACTGAACGAGCGTTTGGCAAGATCAATGCCATAGGCTGAAAAACACCGCATGATGGCTTCCGAAATTTTATCGAACCCGACTCATCAAGTGTGGCAGAGCCGGATGAAGGTAGGCATATTGTTTAAATTTGATACTATGAGAAAAAACATGAGTAAGCTGGCATTATATATTGGCATTGCTGTTACCGTTACTTTTACTCATTTTGCAAGCGCAGGAACAATTTTTTCTTGCGATACATCTAACAATAAAAAGATCGAAGTTCAGGACTTAAACCATCATATTGAGTATAGATTTGGTCGAAATTTAGAAAGTCCAGAATTGACATTATCTGTGATTCGAGATCAAGCCTCGACATGGCAATGGCAGGGCGTTGGGCGACATATGAATTATTCAGTTACCATGCCTAATGGGAACACCAATTATACTGTATTCTTTTCCGTTGATCGTGGTTCAGATGAATATCCTGTAACATCGGGTGTAATCATTGAAGTTAATAACAAAGTGATTGCTACCGTTGATTGCATTTCTGACACTTTGATTCAATTGCTAGAAGGAATTAATCTCAAGGCAACCAATTGAAAAATGTGTTTATCAAACCTGATACCGCCTCCTATAGTAAATTGTACGATCGGGGTTGAAGGTTGCACCGCCCTACAGTATAAGTTGACTGACTACACTCGTTCTTTGTCTTACGCTTATTAACTCATTGCTAGCGTGATTATCCCTAATTTGGGTGATTCGACTATTTACCATATTGGTAGTACAGCGATAGCAGGTTCTATTGCAAAGCCAATTATCGATATCGCTATTGCTTACAATGAACATTCAGCCCCTCCCCCGATGATAACAGGTGAGATGTTACAATGAATTTAGACCGCCCCCCGACTTTTACATTGTAACGACCATTTTATGCGTCAATACCTTGCCTGTCGTATCTTCGCCACTACAATACTGAATCTCTCTTTTAATGGCTAAATATCAATGCCATAGAGTGAAAGTGACATGCTGGCCTCCGAAATTTTATCGAACCTGACTCATCAAGTGTGGCAGAGCCTGATAAGGGAGGAGTCCATGCCATTCGTCAGCTTTAACATTAAATTAAGAAGGAATTTCACAATGAGAGTGGTATTGCTAGCAATGCTTACTATATTGCCTAGTTTTTGTTTTGCAGAAACCATCTCAGATGGTGATTTTGCAAAAATTAAAGCATCAACAGACAAGATCGTAGCGGCGACAATCAGCTTAGATTTCAAGACAGTTGTAGATCATATGCCGCAAAACCTGATTGATATGGCGGGCGGCAAGGATAAACTTATTCAAATGTCAGCGGAGTCTTTTCTTAAATTAGAGTCTAACGGGCTGAAAATTAGTGAGTTTACTTACAATATGCCTAAAGAAAAAACGGTAACATCACTCAATAATATTGTTCTGATTCCAACTAAAATGGTGATAACGTCTGATGCCGTAACGATGAAGTCAAATAGTTATTTAATTGCTTTTCAAGCCAAGGGGCATGATGAATGGAAATTTGTTGATGCGTCAGGCATTAAAAACAGAAAAAGCATGGAGTTTCTATTTCCTGCATATCCCAAAGACAAGCAAATACCTCAAGCAACGAATCAATTTGTCGAACCATAACGTTAAAATGAGGGATACTCACAAATATAAAACACCGCCAACATGTTAAAAAAATAGTGGCCAAAAAAGATCGTTCAACTTGAACTCGCGAAACAACGCCTGTGTTGTGACGCGAGTACATCATTGGCTTCTACCTCAACATCAGCAGGTCGCTTGTTTGCACGTGTTGCAAGGGCTTTAGACCGCCCCCTGAGTTTTACATTGTAACGACCGTTTTATACGTCAATGCCTTGCCTGTCGTATCTTCGCTATGGATACTGAATTTCACTCTCTTTGAATGGCGTAAGATCAATGCCATTCAAAGGGCATGACGCCATCTCGAAGCATCGAATTTAGGATGTCACTCAGCATGGGATGTTTACAATATGAAAGGAGATATCTTATTAAAAACGTTGGTAACGTTAATTCGATCGTAATAGTGACTGATATTTTTGGTTTATGTCAGTCGACAGACTCTCTCGTCTCTTTTTTATCCCCTCGTACAGAATCTGTAAGCATTATTGAGCCCTATCGCGGAGTAAGACATTCTTTCAAAAATGAAAAAGCGGCTTACAGTGCTTTTGTCGAAAAGTGTGGTCATGATAACTACTTCGACTTAGTTAAGAGTGTTGTCTCTGATACCAACCCAGACCTACTCATTGGGTTCAGCGCAGGGGCTAGTGTGCTATGGCGGTTAGCCGCGGAAAAAAGTCTTTGTTGTCGCCCTACAATCCTTGGTTTTTACCCTTCACGAATAAGGGAGCATTTAGACGTAATCCCAAGGCATAGAATAGAGATAATATTTCCGATAAAAGAAGAGAGCTTCGATGTCGTCAGTGTTCGTGAACGTGTTGAAAAACATGAAAATGTAAATACTGAAATAACACCATATGATCACGGTTTTATGAATGCATCCTCACTGGCATATGACGAAGGTGGGGAGTCTTTCGGATTGGCACGCATAAATAGATACCTGGATTTGATGCCATGATCATCTTTCATCAGCCCCCTAAATTACGCCTTAATATTCTAGGCTATGCGTTGACCATTGCAGCACTTATTTTACTGCTGCACCGCCAACACTGAATCCCTACCGCTGGACAAGTACGAGTTATTACTCTGTGCCATACTTTCTTGGATGAGTCACACCTGCTGGCTGCGATCATTATATGTAAATACAGATGCAGTTTGCGCGGTTCAGCCACTTTATTGACATGAGTAATCTTAACCAGTCACAGGGAGTTTAATGATGACGTCAATTGTTTTTGAAGCACAAAGACCCCTTAAAGACAGCTATGTTAAAGCGCCTGACTTGGCAATCGTCACCGACCACGCCAAAACGTCAGGGAAAAATGCCGCAGATCCATACCACTCTATCGTTGAACCTATGGATGGATGCGGTGTGTCGATACCCGTTGGGGTTCATGCCGCAGTCGGTGGAAAGCACGATGCTCCAACCCCTGGAGATATACTGTGTGCAGCGTTGGCAGCCTGTCAAGACTCATCCATTCGTATGGTCGCGAACTTAATGGGTATTGAACTCCTCGAATTAGAGGTTAACGTAACGGCTACGGCAGATGTTCGCGGTGCACTGATGATGGATAAACACGTTCCCGTAGGGTTTCAGAACATGACTTGTGAAGTCAAGATGAAGGTACGAGAAGGGACAGATTCAACGCAGTTAGAACGCCTCCAATCTGCAGCAAAGGCATGCTGTGTTGTTCAGCAAACACTTAAGTCGCCCCCACCCGTAGAGACGACATTTATTTCCTAAAGCCCGTCCATTTAGATGAAAAACAAAAACTTGCTCATGTCAGTGACAAAACTGCGCTCAGGTTTTGTCACTGTTGCAGTAAATCTGCTGTGGTCAACCATCTCCGAACAGTAAATTAGTTGATTTATCAGCCTTAGATAGCAGAGTAGCCTCTGCAGTCATATTCGAATCATCCCCCATCATTTGATAATGATATTCAGCAGGCCCATTCAATTAGACCATTTGTCATAAAATACATATAAAACCTTTTAAACCTTGGGGTAAATATTGTAATAACCCTCCCCCTTTTTTCTACAACGCCATTTTCTGCGTGCCTCAGCCTTTTTGAAGGCTCTCGCAAAATCGCCTTTTCACTGTGTTTTTCCCGCATATTGATAGGCATAGTCGAATAATTACATTAAAAACAAATGCACGGACACCGTGAAGGCTGTAGCGTTAGGATCCTCGCTTTGTCATACAAAGCATCAAGGATAACAGCTCAAGCACAGATGGTTTGAGCATACAGGGATGTGCAGTGAATAACCGAAATAATGATAAACAGAAATGTTCCTTCAAATCAGCTGTAAAGGCAGCGTGTGCCATTGGCTTACTCCTTTCATTAAGTGGATGTGAAATACTGTATGCCACGACATTAATAGGGCTCTGTACTTTTCAACCTGACCTGACGATTACACCAGACACAGTGCCTCACGCTATCGTTGGGCAGCCCTACCATACTGAGATTTCCGTCTCTAACGCTAATACCCCTATTAGTCAGATAGTTCTGATAGGAGATCTGCCCGCCGGCCTTAATTTTACCGTTAACAATGATGAAATGGCGACAATTCACGGTGTAGCCACTGAACGCGGTACATTCCCCATTCGTATTTATGCATCAGCTTATGGCACACAATGTGTTGGTCAGGAGGGAATTAATCCGTATGAACTGGTAAGCATGAACGAGTAAGAAAAAGACTTCTCTATATACATGATAAGGACCAACTATGAACATGAATCAAGTCACTCTCGCCGTGAACGATATGGATGAGTCTGTGGCGTTTTACAACACGCTAGGCTTAATTCAGATAGTGAGTGATGAGCACTATGCCCGCTTCGCGTTGCCCGACGGTGATGCCACCTTTTCTATTTACTTGGACCCTGACAAGCAGACGTTGGAACCCAGAGGTGTGGTCTATTTTGAACATGAACAATTGGATGAATTGGTCAACGCTTTAAAAGAAAAAGGGATTACCTTTCTCCAAGAGCCTGTCGATCAACCTTTCCTGTGGCGCGAGGCGATTATAAATGATCCATCAGGCAATAAAATCAAACTCTACTGGGCGGGTGAAAACCGCTTAAATCCGCCTTGGCGGATCAAGGATGAGTAATACAAATGCGAAATAAGGAATCGCCATGAAATCAACAACACAATATTGGAACCCATTATTACTGAGTCATCATAAAGAATGGGAGGTCATTGAAGGTTCTGATGGGAATTTGAGCCAGATTACCCTCGCAATGGATGAAACCAATGGTGACTATACGCGACTAACGCGATTTGCCGACGGGTATCACACCCAAGCCTTTGGCGCAAAAAGCCATGCCTACCCTGAAGAAATTTTTGTGGTTTCAGGGCGGCTTTACGATGAAGCCTTTGATATGTGGTTAGAACCGGGTCACTACGCCAGCCGTCCGTCCGGCGAGGTGCATGGTCCTTTTCTTGCTGACGGTGACGTCATTATTCTTGAGATGTCTTACCCCAGTCAAAGCCTTTAATGCTTGATACGGCATATTGAGCATATCTCCCCCCCCAAACAAAACAAAAAAACAAAACAATAGGAAGATCAAACATGGACGTCATTAATAAGCTCTATCCATCCGATGAGCAGATGGGCGTGAATCTAACCTCTCCGGCAAGGAAGCCTACGATCTTTACGGACGCCCCATGCTAGACGTACTCAAACAATATGGGGCTCACGTTGTTTTCTACTCAGAGGTAACCGATCTCATCATCGGACATGTCGACGAACTCTGGGATGGTTTCGTCATTGTCAAATACCCATCACGTCAGGCACTTCTCGACATGACGGCCTCTGAGGCATTTAAAACACTGAGCATCCACCGAGAAGCAGGATTAGCTGGGCAGCTCAACATAGAAACGCAAGTGCCTTAAACGCTATATGATGAAAAGTTTTATTAATGAGATACACGACAGACATCATTCTATGACGTGGCCGCGACACGATTAATCGCACATTACCATAAGGACAAGATCTGTGGGATCAAACAAGTGGACGATAGCGTTCGGTGGGAAAACAAAAGAGCAGCTACTGCTCGAACTTTCAACGGCAAGAACGAATTTAAATGCTTATGCGACTTTGCTATTTATGTCAGACCGTTTTCACGTTTCGCCCTCACAACAAAGAACTGAAGTCGTTGAAATTAGCGTTCAGACTCTTGGCTTTGAGGAAGGCGCGGTATTTGCCGACATTGTAAGGTCAGCAGCCTCGCAAGGTTTGTCGCTTTGTTCGCTGGAATTAGCCGTGTATTTGCGGCTACATTACCAGAATCAACCGGAAGGCAATCAAGTCACAATCGCTTCTAAACGGGCTTTCTTAGATGAGAACTACCCAAATGGTTTCTATCTTCGCGCACAAGGTGACGCACTTGGACTAAGGGGGTATCGTGCAACAAGCGACTGGGTTTGGCCAGCAGATAGCCTTTTCATCTTTGAAGAACAATGCGTATGACAAGGCCGTATGGCCTCCACCAGCTACCGTCAACTGCGCCAGATCATGCTTGATTTGAGGCAGCTCAAGCTGGTATCACCGCCATCGCCTCATAATCGTCACGACCACTGGTACCCACTTCGAGAATAACAGGTCGTTTGCTTGTAAATGTTGCAAGCCGCTTAGACTGCCCTCTGAGTTTTACATGAAGAACGCATTTTTATGGATAAACCCATTGCTCGGTGAACCTCACCATGGATACTAGGGTGTGCCCCTCAATTATGTTGCGTCCATCGCTGCTGCTATTTTCAAGCAGGACAACTTAAAAAATGTGTGATTTGGTGGGCCAAATGAGCAATTTTTAAGGCAGCCATGCGCAGAAAATAGCGAAGCCCGAAGGGTTATGGCCAAAATCCGCGCTATCTGCCCAAAATGGCTTGAAGATAGAACCACTATGTTCATCGCCATTTTGATTGCTTTCACGAATTTTGGACCTATAACGATGGTGCAAATAATTAAGGGACACACCCTAAAAAAATCGATCATGACATCCATCGTAATAAAAGTGATTGGGTTGCCGGTTTCCACCAATACTTTATCAAACCAGACTCTCGCTTTTGGTAGAACCGAATAACGAGAAATGTCAGACCGTCGTTAAGTAACTTCATTTATGTTAACAGAATCGGAAGGTATTAAATCATGGCAAAAGGAATAGTGATTAGCTTCATATTATTATCTCTTATTTTTATAATAAACAGACCGACCACCTTACCAGAGGAGACATTAAGCGTTCATGATACTAATGCGAGTTTTAAGCGTTCTGATTACGTCGGTGGCGGGTGTATAACGGAAAAATGTTTAGTGATATATCTTGCACCTTGGTGCCCGACTTGCCAGAAAATCACACCCACTATTATTTCTTTAGTTTCAGACATGGAAAAAGAAGGGGTGACTGTCACGGTAGTGGTAGGCAAAGATCAACAAGACAGAATAACAGCATACGCCAATAAATTTCCGTTCCCTGTTTTAACTGACGCTAATGGCACCTTCTTTACCAAAGCAAAGTTAGTTGGTGTCCCGTATTTTGCAGTGACAAATAGCAAAGGTAACGTTTTAAAGGATTACTTTGGTGGATATATGAGCGTGAAGTCTTTCAGAGAAGAACTTGAAATATAAATGAATATGGACGAACTCTGTGCCAAATCGACAACCCATTTGGCGCTTAATGGGGTTTTCCAGCCTAAAGGCGATACGTTTCCTTTCTTTATACTGCCACAACGGTTATTCGATAGTTACCACTCAACAAGTGGCAACATTAAAAATGTAATGATTGTATTTCTAGGCGACTTCAACAGGCTCATGACCATACTCACCGTGACGTATCGCAATGTGAGCATTTTTAAACTAACTCAATACATTGCATTTATCTTTGCAAACAATGTGATAACCAAGGAGTGCTTATGCCAAAAATTTATCTGATCTGCGGGTTTATTTGCTCAGGGAATAGTTTTGAAATGACGGACGAAATGCTTACGCTATTTTGGTCATGGTTTGAAGAACCGGGTGCCGATGAGGCATTCACTCTCATTCCGCGTGATACGTAATAATAGTGCTTGTAAATGGCATTTCTATCGATATGTGACTCTACGCCGATACATTACTCCTCTCTCATAATAAACAAAACAAAATAATTTATTTCCAGATTTGGAAGTGCCGTAAAAACACATTCATATTGTTTAGGGGCGGGATCACGTCCCTGCTATAACAACGGTTGGAATAATAATACCTATCCAAACACAACCTCATTACATGGCAGTTTTTACGTTTACAGGAGTTCGACATGAAAGAAGCGGTGCTTAAAGACGCCTTTTTGGCCCGTGTTGCCAGCAATAACCCCCACCAGCCCGAATACCTTCAGGCCGTCACGGAAGTGATCACCTCTATTTGGCCTTTTGTTGAAAAAAATCCCCACTATATTGACGCTGGTATCCTCGAGCGTCTGGTGGAACCGGAAAGATTGATCCAGTTTCGTGTCAGCTGGGTCGACGACCAAGGCAAGGTGAACGTTAACCGTGCATTCCGCGTTCAGCACAATTCCGCTATTGGCCCTTATAAAGGCGGTATGCGCTTTCACCCATCTGTTAACTCATCGGTGCTTAAATTCTTAGCCTTTGAACAGACGTTTAAAAATGCCTTAACCACCCTTCCTATGGGCGGTGGTAAAGGGGGCAGTGACTTTGACCCGAAAGGTAAAAGTGATAATGAGATTATGCGTTTCTGTCAGGCTCTCATGCTGGAACTCCACCGTCACTTGGGTGCTGACACGGATGTGCCCGCAGGTGATATTGGTGTAGGCGCACGTGAAGTCGGCTTCATGACAGGCATGATGAAAAAACTGTCGAACAGTGCGGAATGTGTGTTTACAGGTAAAGGGTTGTCGTTTGGGGGCAGCTTGATTCGTCCTGAAGCGACTGGCTATGGGCTGCTGTATTTTGTCGAAGCCATGCTCAAAGAAAAAGAGCAAACGCTTGCGGGTAAGCGCGTGGGAGTATCTGGGTCTGGTAATGTCGCGCAATATGCCATTGAAAAAGCAATAGAAATGGGTGCCATCGTGATAACGGCCTCCGACTCTGACGGCACAGTGTACGATCCTGACGGGTTTACGGCAGAAAAACTGGCTCGTCTAATGGTCATCAAAAATGAACAACGCGGACGCGTGGCAGATTACGCTCTACAGATGGGCCTTGAATACAGCGAAGGGGAAAAACCTTGGCAATATGAAATGGATATCGCCCTCCCCTGTGCCACCCAAAACGAGTTGGACAGCCATGATGCTGAAATGTTGGCTGGCAACGGCGTGCAGCTCGTTGCTGAAGGCGCCAACATGCCAAGTACGACAGAAGCGGTGGCAGTGTTTAACCATGCCGGTATTTTGTATGCACCGGGCAAAGCGTCAAATGCGGGTGGGGTTGCAACATCGGGATTAGAAATGAGCCAAAATGCGCTGCGCCTTGGGTGGAGCCGTGAAGAAGTCGATCAACGCTTACAAGATATCATGCGCCGTATTCATGGCACATGTGTGGCGTATGGCCGTGATGAGTCAGGCAACGTGAACTATGAACTGGGCGCGAATATCGCTGGTTTTGTGAAAGTCGCTGACGCTATGCTGGCGCAAGGGGTCTGCTAGACAACGACAACCCTAAGCGTAAGCGCCTTCGCTGATACTTCCATCGGAACCCCGTATTGGGTTTCCGATGGCTTATATCATCCGTTGTTACTCTCACTGGCTCCTTTTATCCACCATGCCCTTTCATCACTGAGCCCTTTCGCCCGCGACACTCGCTGCACATATTAAATGAGACACTGATCATAAGAGTTAAACAAAAAAATGATCGCGGGTGACTATTGTCGTCGTTGAGTGAAAACAGGTTGTAATATGTGCATCTCCGGTGAATGGGAATAAGGCATGTTAATGGAAGTAACGATTGAGCTATTAACGAAAACAATGAATACGGTCAAAAATAATATTGCTGTAACCAATGATGCCTTTCAGATCCAATTCACCAATGCCGCGTGGGATCAGTTTGGCGTACTCAACGGTGTGCCGCCTGATTTTAACTGGGTGGGCGTCAATTACTATTTACCCTGCCAAACCTCGGCACAGCACGGGGATGAATTCAGCCAACTAGCGATAGATGGGCTGGAAAAACTGCGTCAAGGTGAACTTGATGAGTTTAAATTGGAATACCCTTGTCACAGCCAACATGAAGAGCGCTGGTTTTTGCTGGAGATCACAACGTTCGATATGGACAAGGCGCGTTATTATGTGATTTCGCACATGGATATTACTCATCGCGTCGAGCTGGAAAGGGAAGCTTTGCGACTGTCTAAACTTGATGGCCTCACTCACATCAGTAATCGACGTGCTTTTGATGATTTCATTGAATCTGAATGGCGACGCTGCCGCCGAAATACGTTCCCGCTCTCTTTATTGCTGATTGATGTGGATGATTTTAAATTCATTAATGACACCTATGGGCATCAGGCGGGTGACGCTTGCTT
>NZ_JAKJSN010000088.1:0-13070 GCF_050337005.1 Photobacterium japonica
TCCCTGCACTATTATACTTCCATTGATTATTACCAGTGTGTCATGTTGATGGTGTTGTTGTCAGATGATTCTGACAAATTCAGCGAGTGTTACGATACATTTTTATTTATATATCTATGAATTATTACGTGTATTTATGTGTTTCTGAATGTATAAATCAGCACAATCATAACGATACATTCGTTTAGCACCTTTTATTTCACGCCTTATTTTATGTCATTCATTTGGCAGGATGATCTTCACGTTGAAATTTATTTTTTATCATCTCTACATAGGGTGGTAATGAAATGTAAAGGAAAAATACACCATTATTATTTTTGGTCAAAAGGAAGAGTACAACAATGCAAAAGACAGGTATGAAATTTTCATTATTAGCCATGTCAATCATGGCATCAGGCATGGCAAACGCTAACCAGAGCCAGCCTGAATACATTGAAATGATGAACGAAACGGCACGTAAGATTGAAGCTCGCCTAGCGGAACTGAACCAGTTCGCGGTGTCACCCGATCACTTGTACACCATTGATCAAGTGGATTTCGACCCTACGCGTGTGCCCGTTTTCAGTAACGGTAAATACCTGTCAATCAATGGCATCGTTTACCCTGTAACGACGGATAACACGGTATCGGTCCCGATGCGCCATTGGTCTGATGAAAGTGCGATGCGTAATCTGTTCAGTTTCTTGGGCGAAGAATGGGAATTGTCTTGGTACCAGGGCGGTATGACATTCGTTAACAAGAAATTTGGTAATTATGATTATGGCAATGGTTGTTTGTTAGAATATTATCCGATGGCGGATCGTATTCCGGGTGACTACATCAACAAAGACTATGGCTTGGTGCGTGAACTCGAAACCTGTTTTGATAATTCAATGGGCGAGCGACCGGAATATGAAGCCGAGCGTGTGAACCCTCACCATTTTGCTGTACACGCACAATACGCGAACTTTATTGCACTAGAAGCTTACAAAAACCAATTAATTGCAGTGCACTCACCACGTGCAGAATACGGTGACATTGCAAATCCTGTGGTTGGTTTCTACGATCAAAAAACCGGTCAATCTGATAAAATTACCGCGATCAGTAAAGGCCGTCCATACACGCAAATTAATGATATTCGTCTGATGGACTCGCAGCTATATGTGTCTGCTGTGTCTGCGCATAACCGTATCGATATTTTCGATGTCGACACCAAAGAGTACCAATACTCGCTAGGTGTGAACCTAGAAGGCGCCGCGAAAATTGCCGTGTCTGAACAGTATGTGTTTGTCAGCTCAAACAAAGGCATTGCGGTATACCACAATGTGGCGGCTGACAAGCATGAAATTAAAGCGATGACGCCGTTTGCGTATTTGGCGAACCACGACGCGCACAGCCTTGAGGTGCTAGGTAATAAGCTATTGGCAGCGTCAAGCACGGGGTATGCCGTGTTTGATTTGGCGGCGATGGGCGAAGGGAAAACGGTTAAAGCGATGGTGGAAGCGCCTGTCGGTTTTGCCGCGATTGATCTGAAAGGTAACCAGTTGGTGACGAAGCAGAGCCAACGTATCGCGATCTATGATGTGGCAAAATTCATTGCCGACGGTTACCGCTTTAAAGAAGCGGCGCAGGGTGCATACCTTGTAGATGGCCAAGGGTACAGTGCGAAAGACTTGCAACTGACAGATCAAGGCTTCGTGACCCTGACTGATTCGGTGACGACCCATGTGCATACTCTTCGTGCTGTAACGTTTACGCCGAATGTGTCTGTACCTGAAGCGACGCTGACCTTCTCTGCACTACCAGCAGAGGCGATGGTGACATCGGTGCTGAAAGACGCAGAGGGGGAAGGTGCAAGCGTATTGTCACTGGTTGCGAACACCCGTTCTATGTTGAATGTCCGTTTGTTGGACCGTGATACGGTTGAAATCACCAACTTCACAGAAGTGGACATGGCCAACGTTGAGTTAGATATCACGGCACAAAACCAGTATAACTGGGCACGTCTCGGCCAGATTGACCGTCTGCCTGCACATACCCGCATTGTACTGCCAATCACCGCCTTGAATGCTGATAAGCGTTTCAATACAGTCGATGGCAGTGGTGTGTATGATTACAGTGAGATGCTGAAAACGATGCAAGGCGTAAGCGGTGCATACGGCCACGAAGGTACGCAGAATGTCTTCATGTCCCGCTTTAACACCACGACAGATCATCCGTTGTTGAATAAGTTGGAAGCCATCACGGCGAACTGGGATATCGACTTCACAGACCGCACTATTTTCGATACGCAAGAAGTGGTATGGACGGCAGACAGTGCGAAACGTCACATGGAACTGCTGACGAACATGGCTTATGTGATGTCGAGCGACGCGTTCAAGCAAAAGCTGATGAACTACAAAGCGACATACGGTCATGATATGCAGATCGGTCCAAACGTGTTGAACACAGAAAGCGAGTACGCCAACTTCCTGAATATCACGTTGGGTGAGAATGGCTTTACCAACTTCCGTAAAGCAGAAGACTTCCAGAATCCGTACGGTATTGTGGGTCGTCGTGGCACCATGTTTGGTCTGTCGGATGAAGAACTCGATCGTATCGAGCGTGGTGATCTGAACCGTTTTGCTCACTACATGGCTGAGCAGCTATCACGTAACTACTACCTAGACTGTACGCCAACACCATGTACGTGGAAAGAGCAGCATCTAGCGAAACTGATCATGGATGTGATGACAGAGCTGGCGGATGCAGGTGATCTGCCTTACAACCAGTAAGCGCACCATAACACCACAGAATAAAGCATAGCGAGTTGTTCCCTCGCATGACTAAGCCACTCTTCGGAGTGGCTTTTTTTGTCGTCGTCGAGAGGGCGTTGATTCACCGCACCGGAATCGGAATCTGGCGAGCTTACGGCGGGTTTATTCGGCGTCGTTGGGCTGGTAGCGAATATCTTGCAGGTTAAAGCCCAACGTCAGGTCAGTTTTCAAGCTGGCCACTTGCTTACAAGCTATCGCGCTGTCACGGTGCGCGTCGATTTTCTTCTGCCATTTGGCAGGGAGATCATCAGCGGCGAGAATGGCGTCCAAAGACGGGTACAAGCTCAGCAGTTCGGTGGCCGCTTTCGGCCCGATGCCAGGAACGCCTGGGATCTTGCTCGAACTGATCCCGGCCAGTCCCCAGTAATCGGTCAGTTGCTCGGGTTTTACGCCAAACTCTTTTTCAATAAAGGGGCTGTCGAGCCAACGCTCTTGAAAGTAATCTCGGATCCGCAATGTCGGTTGGAGTAGCTGACAATAGCCTTTGTCGGTGGAGATAATGGTGACTTGTTCTCCGCGTGCCGCGACTTTTAGTGCCAGCGTCGCCACCAAATCATCGGCTTCATCCCCGTCAGACAGTAGCGAATCAATGCCTATCTCCATGAAGGCATCTTGAATGATTTCCATGCCAGCATGCAGGGCTTCAGGCATCGGCTTGCGGCCTTCTTTGTAGTGAGGCAGCAGGTCGGCGCGCCAGCCGCGATCATCCCCGTGGTGATCGAACACGGCCACGATGTGGGTAGGCTGACTGAGATTGATGATCTTATGCAGGGCTTGGCAACAGACTTTGGCGGTGTTGGCTATATCGTCATCATTGTGCTGCGCTGCATGGACCCGGCGGATCAGGTTGAGGGCATCAATAATGACAAGGTGGAGAGAGGACATAGCATTAACCGTTGTATAAATGAGAAAAAAGAAAGGGCCTGTTAAGGCCCTTATTGTACGCATAGTTAGCCGGAAGTCACACTGCCTGTGTCAACAAGGGCGGGCATTACTTTCCGTTGGATGGGGTGGTGGTGATGATTTCGTAGCACGGCTCATACTGGGTGCCGGGCAATTTCATCCGTTGTTGTTCTACAAATTGTTTTAGCAGTTTATCCATGCGTTTCATTAGCGCGGTGTCGCCATTGATTTTAAACCGGCCTTTTCGCTCGATTTCACGGATCCCTTCTTCTTTTACGTTACCGGCCACAATACCAGAGAATGCACGGCGCAAATTGGCCGCTAAATGTTCTGGTCGCTGGTTCATGTGCAAATCCAAACTGGCCATGGCTTCATGGGTCGGTTCAAACGGCAATTGGAATTCCGGTGGAATAGTGAGTGACCAGTTGTAGCTGTAGGCATCCCCCTTCGATTGACGGTGTGCTTTGATCGCGGGCATGGCGGCTTTCATGACACGGGCCACTTCTGTCGGATCGTCAATGATGATCTGATAGTGGCGGGTGGCAGCTTCCCCGAGGGTATCGTGAATGAAGCTGTCGAGCACGCGGAAATAGGCTTCGCTCTCTTTCGGCCCCGTTAACACCACGGGCAATGGCTGATCCGCATTTTCTGGCTCCATCAGGATCCCGAGAATATACAGCAGCTCTTCGGCCGTACCGGCCCCGCCAGGGAAAATTACGATACCGTGGCCGAGACGGACAAAGGCCTCCAGACGTTTTTCGATATCCGGCATGATCACCAATTCATTAACGATCGGGTTCGGTGGCTCGGCCGCAATGATGGACGGCTCTGTCAGGCCGATAAAACGGCTCTGGCTATAGCGCTGTTTGGCATGACCGATGGCCGCCCCTTTCATTGGGCCTTCCATCGCGCCCGGCCCACACCCGGTACAGATATTCAGTTCACGCAAGCCCAGCTCATTGCCAACTTCGCGGGTGTACTGGTATTCAATCGGGTTGATGGAGTGACCGCCCCAACACACCACGATGTTCGGGTCTTCGCCGGATCGCACGGTCTTGGCGTTACGCAACACACTGAAAACGAAGTTAGTAATGTGAGGGGAACTGGTGAGGTTGATGTCACGACGTTGCTGCACGTGCATGTTGACGTACACAATGTCACGCAGCACAGAAAACATGTGTTCTTGGATCCCTCGAATGATGCGGCCATCAACAAAGGCGTGATCGGGCGGGTTCATCAGTTCGAGTTTGATCCCGCGCTCACGGCGCATCACATTCACATCAAAGCTTTTGTTCTTTTCCAGCAACTCTTTGGAACTGTCGGTATGGCTGCCGGAATTGAGTACGGCCAGCGAGCAGTTACGGTAGAGGCGGTAGATATCACTTGAGGCGGTAGCTTTGAGCAATTCCACCTCATGCTGAGACAGCAGATCCATAGCCCCTACTGGGCTGATATGTGTGATCATGGTTACCTCCCTGGTCATGGTAGACGGTGGCACTTACGGGTGTATTCAGTGTAGAAGAAAGGGTGAGCACGACCGTGAAGAAAGCAGAAGGTAGGCCGTCGGGGAGTACGTTCTGTTTTCTGAAGATCAGTCAGTCTGGTGATGGGGTGAAGGCTTGGTTTTAAGTGACTGATATATCTACAACCATACACAGAGTGCTGGGAGATTGCCAGAAATTGATAGGATGGAAGGGGAAGAGCGTGAGGGGGGTTACGATATCCACAACAAGCGGTTGTTACCGGTGCTGCGCGCACTGAATAAGGCTTTTTCTGTCCGTTCTAACACCGTGGTAGGGGTGTCATTGCCCTCAAACAAGGTCGCGCCGATAGAGACGCTAATAGTGACATTACGATCGCGGAAACGGAACGGCAATTGGGCAACCGCCTGACGCAGCTTACTCAAACGCTGGTGACGTTCCTCTTCGCCTTGCTCGGTCAGAATGACCATGAAGGCATCGTCATTGAAACGGGCAATGAAGTCGGTGTCTTCCACCGATTGGTGCAAGGTACGGGCAATGATTTTTAACACCTTATCGCCGGCAAAGTGGCCGAAGTTTTCATTGATCCCTTTGAAGTTATCAATATCAATCAAGGCGACACACAGCGGGTGTTGGTAACGAAGCCAACGGCGGTATTCATGCTCTAAGCGATCGTTGAGCGCTGCACGGTTATACACTTTGGTCAGGTTATCTAAGAAAATGCGTTTTTCCTGATCGTCCAGACGTTGGCGGTAATCCTGAGTTTGCTCATACAGTTGGGCGATTTTGGCTTCGTTGTAATTGAGTTGCTCCAACAGGGCGTGTTCGCGCTTTTCTAAGGCTTTATTGCGTTCCGCCAGAATCTGCAATTCGTGGGTCAAATCCGTCAGGGTTGGTCGCCACGTGTTGAGGTTGGTATTGTCGCTCAAGCCTGCTTTCAGAGTGTGCGTCAGTCCGGCAAGTTCATGGGTCATTGATGCGCGATGCTCAAAAATGATCTGACTTTGGTCGGCGCTGTGGTGGGTGGTCTTTTGCAGGGTCGCCAACTCCCCATTGATGTTGTTGAGAAAGCGTTGTGAGCTGCGACGTTCCTGATGCGTGCCATCAAGCACCAAACGCAGGATCTCTAACGACAGTTCCAGTAACGTGGCGGGTGGCACCCCATTGAGTAGTTGGTTGCGGATGGTGAGCAGTTTATCCCCGGCATCGTCCTCAAAATCCAATTCCGAGATCAACTGTTGCAGTTCTCTGGTGAGTTTCAGCTGCAAATCATGGTTCACGCTGACCGTGGTGTGGGTATCGCTATGGGCACAGGACACCACTTTCAACGCGCGTTCATACAGGGCCATCAAGCGAATGGCTTGCTGGTGGGTATGGGCGAGGGATTGATTTTTTTGACTCAGCAGGTTGCGCAGATCGCGTTTCAGCTGGGCCGGCAGGCCGTGGAAGCGGCGCAGCACTTCACTGCTGTGGTGGATCTGTGCATGTAAAGCGTGATTTTCTTTGTCGGCAAAATCGGCAAGGCGGATCACAAGGCGTTCAATCACCGCCAGACGCGGGATCATTTTGCCAATGTCTTTGTTTTGTTCGAGGTCGTGACGAAGCAACATGAGCTTGTCATCCAGCTCATGGTCCAGTCCTCGGCAGGCCACCGACAGCCGACCGATCAAACGCTTTAAAATAGCGATTTCCCGGCGCGATTTCAGTGAAGCATCCCGGTAAGAAAGTTGAGTTTGGTCTAAGCGTAGCTTTAGCTTACTCATTTCTGTCGCTACGGCAGTTACATCAGTCACGTTGGGGCAATATCGTCCTAGATACTAAACTCGTTTCTTATCAGTGGGTTACTTGTCGCATAATAAAAACATGCTAGCAAAAAATGCTATACAATTCACTGATATCGGCGGTCGAGCGAACAATATTAGACCATTAAATGGCATTTTTATCAGAAACGTGATCGTTATGCCAACTGAATGCAAAGACACTCGAACTTTGGACTTTTATTAACCCATTATCAATGCCTTGGCTGCATGCGCGGCGAATATTGTCGCAGGCAAAACTGGCCGCAGGGGCGGCATCAATGGCACTGAGGTGGACCCATTGGCTACCGGCATCGTGTTTGCTGGCTTCACGGGCGGCATTGGTAGCCATCAACAAAATATCTAACAATTCTTGATCATTTATCGCGGTGTAAGCCCTTGGCAAGAATGGGTATTCCGCCATTCCGATGCGAATTCGGTTATCCAGTTGACGGTTTTCGACAAAGCGGTCAAGCAGTTGCTGCAACGAATGAGCAAGTTGTTCGGGCGCGGAATCCAGACGCGAATTGGGCTCGATGTACAGGAACATCGCATCAGAGAAATGATACACACGGGCCGGTTCGCAGATCTGTTGGGTGAGGTATTCCCCAAACTGACGTTCCATATCCAGCCCTTGCTGGTAGCCGTGCTGAAGATAGATGTGCTTGAGAAATGGCACTTCAAATAACGCGAAGCGCAAGCGATCACTCAATGGCTCGTTAATGATTTCACCCAGGTGCCATTGCTCAAAGTTGGCACTGCTTTGTTGCAGGGAATTAGGCAGCTTGGCAGTGAGCATACGCAAGTTGCGCAGGCCACTGCGAGGGTGCGTGTAGAAGTCGGTGCGCAGGCGCGTTAAACGGGTTTGCAACTGTTTAAATGTGCGGTTTCGGCGCCACAGAAATAGCCCCACGGCGGTTAACACGCTGAACAGAAAAATAGTGATATTTTTCTGTTTATACAGGGCCTTTTCGCTCTCGAATTGCTGGCGTTCGAGTTCTTCTAAATGCAACGAACGTTCCAGCATGCGCTGCTGTTGTTTGAACACTTCGACATTGCTTTTCACCTGCGCTTGCTGCTTGGTACTGAACAGTTGTTCGTAACGGCGTTGGCTGAGCAGGGCATTGTAGTAATCTTTTTGTTGTTCAAACGCGCGTGAGAGCTGAAGTTCAGACTCCAGCTGTAAATCATGGTTGTTAATGCGGGTGGCCGCGATCAGTCCTGCTTGCAGGGCGGCGATGGCCTCATCGGTTTTGCCTTCCGCTAGCTCTAACGTGCCTTGCAAAACTTGTGCTTCTGCGAGCGTGACTTCATCGTTGCTTTGGGTCGCGAGCAGGCGAGTATGGTGTAGGTACTGTTCCGATTTGGGGTAGTTGTACAGCAGCAAATACACGCGGGCAATATTCAGACGCAATTTGGCTGAACGGCTGTTTTGCTTGAGCTGGTTTTCTTGATCCAAGGCGTTGAAGTAATGCACCAAGGCTAGGTTATAGCGGCCTTGTTGTTCATAAATGGACGCGATCAGATTCAGGGTGGTCGCCAGCGGCAGCGTTTGTTTGTAATGGGCAAAGAACTCACCGGCTTGCGTCGCGTGCTCTAGGGCTTTGTCATAGACTTTGCGTTGTGCAAACAGCGACGCGAGTTCAAAGTTGGCCATGGCCGTTTGGGCTTTGTCATCAATTTCAACAGCCAGCCAGTAACCACTGAGCAGGCGATCCAAGGCCAAATCGAAATGGCCACTGGTCATGTAATGGTTACCCAGTACCAGCAGATAATGGATTTTTTCTTGTGGATCATTGAGGTTGATCAGAAAGCGTTTGGCGCGAATAAACCGTTTTTCGGCCAGCACGCTGTTGCTGGTTTGAGATTCAATGATCGCGCGTTGCATGAGGGATTGGTATTGCAAGCGTTGAACTTGCGACTCCATCATGTGTTGGGATTGGGTTGTGATGGCCGTATCGATCTGTTCGAGCATGCTCAAGGCCAGTGTGCTGTTCTTGAGGTTCGTCCAGTAGATGTCCGCATGGATCAGTTGGCTTTCAATCCCACTGAACGTCAGTGTTTCAGTGTTGGCCAGCGTTTCTGCCATTTTAATGGTGTTAATCGCCAATTCGGCTTGATTGAGCAGCAGGTATGCGCGCGCTTTGATTTGCAGGGCGTTGATGGTGCTCAGTGGCGTGCGTACGGTGTGATCCGTTTCGTCATTAATGTGCACACGTGACGCTTCTTTGGGGGCGCTCAGGCGACGCTTATCCAAATAGCGAGAGGTGATCGAGAGCGACTGCTCGGGGTTGGTGTGCAGGAGATCGTTGGCTTCGGCAAGAATTGGCGTTGTGTAGATTTTTGCTTGTGCGCCAAACGAGGTCACAGAGAAGATCATTAAGCTGATCAGCCAGCGGCAAGGAGACATACTTTCAATAACCCATCAGAACAGTACTGCCAATATTAATGGGTTGGGCAATCAAGTCCAGCAAAGTCTGCACATTTGCTGGACTTATCATCATCTTGACACTTATTGGCGGGCCAAGCGGAAGTTATTACTTGGGGTTTTCCCCATGTTGGTGCGGTATGGGTTGATATCCAGACCACCGCGGCGGGTGTAGCGCGCGTACACGGTCAACAGTTCAGGCTGACAGTATTTCATGATGTCGGTAAAAATACGCTCAACACACTGCTCATGGAACTCATTGTGGTTGCGGAACGAGACAATGTAGCGCAACAGCTTTTCGCGATCAATTTGCTTACCGGTGTAAGAAATACGCACGCTGCCCCAGTCTGGCTGGCTGGTGATCAAACAGTTTGATTTCAGCAGGTGGCTGTTCAACTCTTCCGTCACGATCTTGCCATTGTCAGCCGCGCCTTTCAGGTAGTCAGGGTTGAACGCGTAATCGGTGATGCTGATGTCTTGATCATCAATGCACTCGCCGCTGAACGTCACGATTTCTTCGCTGGTGAAGTCACCCAACGGTTGAATGGTGACGTCAACATCGGCACCGGCACATTGGCTCAGATCGTGTTGCAGACGGTCAGCCACATCCTGCCAGCCGTCAAGTGCCGTTTGGTTGAAGCTGTTGAGGTAAAGCTTGAAGGATTTAGACTCGATCAAGTTCGGGCTGTTGGCGGGTAAGCGCACTTCGCCGATCGCGACTTGCGGTAAGCCTTTGCTGTTGAGCCATGACAACTCATAGAGTGTCCAGATGTCATACCCGGTAAAGGGTAGGGTGTCACCCAACGCCAAGTCATCTCGGTTCAGGCTGCGAGGAACAGGCTGAAGCAGAGAGGGATCGTACTGATCCTTGTATTCGGTATTTTTACCGAGGGTTAAACCGGCTAATTCTTTCGCGTCTTGATATTTGCTCATACTGTCCTGGACACACTTCGATTAGAATGGGCAAAGTTTACTTAATCTTTTGTGAGGTTGCGAATGAATCATCCCGTCGCGATAGCGTTATCTGCATTTTCTACCCGCTTCTTGCAAGCGTGGTGTGATGCAGGTCAAGGTTTTCCACGCAGTGACGATCTGGTGGGTCTGCCTTCTGACTGCGTGTGCAGTGATGATGGCTATGAAGTGAGTTGGAAACCGGTGGCACGCCAGCCCGTTGGTGACTTGGACGGCGTCGAAAAAGGGATTGAATTGCGTTTGCATGAAGATATCACGGCGTTTTATGGCAGCCAATTCAGTGGTGATATGTCGGCCCGTTTTCAAACGGTGACCGGGGAGATTGATTTTGATCTTCTGCAGGCATTCAACCATGCTGATGTGCAGCGTCTGCAAGAAAATATTTTGGGCCATTTGGTGACCCAGCGTCGTTTGAAATTAAAGCCGACCGTGTTTATTGGTGCCATGGCGTCTGAAAATCAGGTGATTGCGGTGTGCAACCTGACCGGCCAAGTGGTGCTGGAAACCTTGGGCAAAGCAGACCGTGAGGTCTTGGCGGCAGATTTGGAAACCTTCCTGAATGCCTTATCCCCCGTGGTCAAAGTAGATTGAGTCATGTACGTAATTGAATTGCAGTTTGAGTGTTTTGATAACACGACCATTGCGGCGGTCGATACCGCGATCAATGGTTTAATGGATGCGTTGCGCTATAACGGCCAAGTGCTGGGGCGTGAGTTTCCGATTGTGATGGATGACGGCGTGTTTAAAGTGCGCGCGGTGTGTCCGGAGCAACAAAGTTTGCATCCGAGTTTCCACAGTGTGCAGGTGAAAGCCTGTATTGAACGTTTGAGCTATGCCAAGCTGTTAAGCCCGAAAACCAAGTTATTGGGGCGTGATTTAAACTCGGAAGCGGCGGCAGAGAATTTCTCGCCCTCGTGGCAAGTGATCTACACCACGTATGTGCACACCTGTTCGCCGCTGCGCTGTGGCGATACGTTGATGCCTATCCCGCTCTACCGATTGGACGAGCCGACGTCAAACGGTGATCACAAAGCGATCGTGAAGTGGCAAACAGAATGGCAAGCATGCGATGAGATCCAAATGGCAGGTGCGTGCCAAGCCGAACATGCTGCGTTGCACGAAATTCGCGATGTCGACAGTGACATGTTCCGCCGTGGTTGGGACTTGCGTGGGCGCATTGAATTTATCACCAAGATCCCGACGTATTACTACCAGTATCAAGTGGGGGGCGTCAGTGCTGATGAGCAGTTGAACCGCCCTTGCCCGAAATGTGGCGGACACTGGCGCTTAGACGAGCCCTTGCACGGTATCTTCCATTTCCGTTGCGAACCGTGCCGTTTGGTGGCCAATCTGTCGTGGGATTTTCAGTAATCGCCTTCAGAGGTTGAAGCGGTGCAATCACACCCGCAATAAAAACAGGCACCTTGTGTGCCTGTTTTTGTTTCTGGCATGTCTTGGTTTTAGGGCGCTTGTCGTCTGTTTATCGCGCCTCTAACGCCGCCAGTCGTGCCGAGAGGTCGGCGACCTGTTGTTCCAGCGCCGCAATCCGTGCCTCTGGGGTAACGGGCGTTTCGGTGCGTTCTATTCTGGGGACGCGGGCACTGCTTTTCCAGCTTTGTAAGGCTTTGATGATCACCGGCATCGGTAATGGCTCATGGATGCGGGCTTTGATCAGAGCTACTGAGGGCTCTTTGCCTTCTGCGACCAAGCTTTCGATGGCTTGGGTCAGGGCTTGGGTGATCGCTGATGACATTCCTTTTCCTTTTTCACTCAGACAGTCTTTTCTCATTGTCGCTGATTACGCCGCGACTGCCCAGTCTCCCATTGCGGTCATTTACGTAGCAGGACATCCAGCTGGTCAATCACTTCACACCAATCGGCATCTTGTTCTTGGGCTTCCTGTAGAAAACGCTTCTGCGCGGGACGCCAAAAGGTGGCATCGGCTAAGCGTTCGTGTTGGGCAAGGTGGTGCTCCGCTAAAAAGCGTTCGATAAAGGCGTGGGAGTCATTAAGGCCGAGTTGGCTGAATAAGGCACTGAGGTTGTGATTGAACGTTTCCATTATGCGCTCCATTAAAGAAGGGTAGGGCTGGCTCAGGGTGGTCAAATTCAGGGGTGTTTGGACTTAATTATAGTGGTGCCTGAGAAGGCCGTTAGCACCTATCTGCCAAATTGCCCGTGAATTTGTGCGAGATCGCTTACACGCGTGTGGGAGATCCATGTCTTTATACTGAGAAATTCAGAGGTGTCAGTGTTTAAGTGGTTGTTTTTAAATAAAGGGAAGATCTTCCCCGTGCGTTTTCTTGTTGAGTACAACGAAAAATATCTTACTGATAGGCTGCTTTTTTTCGCCATCAGCGTAATCTTAATGGTGTCGGAAGGAACTGACGGAACGGAACAGGAAAACCCCAAGGATGTGGGGGTCTCAGGATGAGACCGGTGTACTAGGATGGTATATCGAACATGGACTGTGAAGGGATAGCCGAGGAACGGCACAGTAGTAGACAAGATGTTTACTCGTCAGGATGACAAAGGACCACTTCAGGATGAAGTCAGGGACACCGCCAGGATGGACGATGAGAGTCAGGACAGGATGTGCTGATGGGTCAGGAAGGCCAAAGGAACACTTCAGGACGAAGTAAAAAAGGACAATGCTGACGGATACAGCAGTCAACGGAATGATGCAGGGAGCACCA
>NZ_JAKJSN010000089.1:0-12955 GCF_050337005.1 Photobacterium japonica
CCTATGGGCATCAGGCGGGTGACGCTTGCTTACTGCRGATTGCACAAATCCTACAAAAATACACGGCGAGAGCCTCTGACATGTGCGCACGCTTTGGTGGTGATGAGTTTATTGTGGCATGGAGTCATATCTCACCCGAACAGGCAGTATCATTGTCACAATCCATCTTGCATGACATCAACCAAATTACCGTCGGAGATAACGAATGCGGCTATCACGATACGGTGTCTGTCAGCTTGGGATTAAGTTCAACCATTCCGGATTGCGACAACCATCATACGCTGCTGTCGCAAGCCGATACGTTTATGTATCAAGCAAAAGAGGCAGGAAAAAACACCCTTGTGTCGAATACCACTGCGCCCGCGCACTCTCATGAACCGTCCACATTTTGCTGTGGCTGACGGGTTATCCCCCTCCGTTGTTATACCGATAAACCAAGATACGGAGATTTAAGATGAAATTAACGATTTTGAACGCATCAGGTCTATTTGATAGCTTGTTTGATCACTTAGAGCATCATTTCACTCTATCGTCTAACGTGTTATGTGCCTATTTTGATTCAGATACGATCGACGTCACAATCAGCCCTTACGAAAGCGGCGAAGCGCCAAGTTCCGGTATTGGAGGGTGGGCAATCAATCGCCATCGCATCGAAATTTTACTGGATACAGAAAGGCACGATGTAGAGAACGTTATCCGTTCAGAGCTTGCTTCTGTTTTAGCGCACGAAGTCAATCATATCGAACGCATGAAATTAAAGTTACCTGGCGACACATTGGCTGAAAATCTCATTTATGAAGGTTTAGCGTGCCACTTTGAGATGAGGTTCAATGGCGGTCACATCCCTTCGCTGTTCAAAGGCATGGATCACATTTGTTGGTTGGATATTTTAGAGGAAATGAAACCCATTCTGAGCAGTAAGGATTTTCACTTCCCTGATTATTTCTACTGTGATGAGAGTGACTTATTCCCTCAATATGCAGGATATTGGGTGGGGTTCAATTTAGTCGCACAATACATCAATAAGCACCAAATAAGCGATGAAATAGCACTCGGTTTACCCGCCGATGTCTTCTTTGAAAACGCGATATCACAAGGCTGACTCACCTTACAAGCTAGGGATTAGACCCCAATAGCCAAAACAGACAAATAGCCTACACGGTGCCAAAGGACCTCTAAATCCGGCTGGGAGCTTTAACGCGACATCGGATTTCCCCCACCGTAAACATCAATGGTCAACCCTCTTTCACTGGCATAGGTACTTGGCGTAAGGCCAAGCTGGCTTTTCACATAACGAATGAGATGAGGCTGATCGCTAAAACCAAATTGCAGGGCAACGGCGGGCCAATCTATGGTGTCTGCATCGCGTTGATAAAGGTATTCAAGAATGGCTTCCAACTTTCGCATCGATTGGCATTGTTTAAGCGAAAACCCCGTGACGCGGCGAAAGCTGCGTTCAAGGGTACGTTGAGAGCAAAATACACGCTCCCCCAGATCGGCAATCGCCGTGGTATCAAGCAGCGGCAATACTTTTTCAACCCATTGGCTATGCCTGTCTTGTTGGCCTGTTGCCAACCAAGGTGCCAGTAAACGATCCAATTGCTTTACACATGTATCGGCATCATGTCGTGCCAAAGCAAACAGCGTTGGCAATTCGGTGATCCCTAACCATGCAGCCAGATTAACGTCAATCACCTCATCACACGTAGGATGCTCATAATTTGGTATCTCAAGCGCATAAAGTGCGCCTATCCGAAATTTCACCCCTATATGAATGAATGCCTCAGTATGATCAAGCAAGTAGGTTTGTTGATGGGGAAACATCCAATGACAGCCTTGGCCTTGAGCAACATTGCCTGCTATATCATAGTGATAACGATGATCAACAGGCGACAAGATTAAATGGGCGCAGGGATCCGGATTGAGTTTCGGGAAAGCAATGCCTTGCGATCCCGACGTTTTTTCTATCATCCAATAGCACTCTACATATTGGCCTACAAGGGATGACTGGGAAGGCGCTAACCAATGGAGCATGACCGTTTTATTCCTCACTAATGACGGTGCTATTGCCACAAACAAAAAAGGCAGTAAACACAACGTGCTTACTGCCCAGTATATCGCTTTTTAATGATTATGCTGTAACAAGCACATCATCCATCGCTAGACGCGCTTTTGGCAAACCATGGTTATAGTCTTCGCCGTCTTTGTGGTAACCGATAGCCAGTGCAAGTTCACACACGTGACCATCAAGCTCTGCGGAAAATTGCTCGCCGATCAAGGTTGGGTCAACCCCTTCCATTGGTGTTGAGTCGATACCTAAACGCGCTAGCGTGTGCAGGATGTTACCCAGAGCAATGTACACTTGTGCTTTCGTCCAGTTACCGTTGAAACCGGCTTCATCGGTGTTCGCTTCTGCAAAGGCGTAAGCCCCCATGAACATGTCGTACATGTCTGCAGGTAAGTGGCCGCAGGTTACTTCCGCATCAACGCGCTTTGCAAACTTCTCTTTAGTGAAGTTTGGATCGTAAGCAAAAAGAATGGTGTGCGAGGCTTCTTTCGCATGCGCTTGATTGAACTGGTGCATGTTAGCAAACGTATCGTGGAAGCGTTGCTTCGCGGCGTCTGACTCGACAATCACGAATTTCCATGGCTGCGAGTTAATAGAAGACGCTGACATGCGCAATGCTTCTTTGATCACGGCCATATCATCTGCAGAAATACGTTTCGCCGCATCGTACTTTTTCGCTGTGTAACGTGTATTAAGATCGTTAATGATTGGATGAGACACGTATTTACCCTCTTCGTTTGTTCTGTCAGTGAGGATGCAATCAGCATCAAACACCGTACTTATCTCGAAATTGGGTTCATCATAGCGCTTTGATTCTGATTGATAATACCGACTTTATGTAATTCACTATTTAGTTTTTGTTTATAATCACCCCACACACAAACAAAAAGCCCGACAAGTATGCCGGGCGTGGGACGTAACTATCCGCGTAACACAATAAGAAGATTAAAATTCATACTTCGCTGTAATCGACCAGTTGCGGCCCGCTTCGGTCAAATCTTTGTTTTCTGACGTTTGGCCACGTACATCATTCCAGTTGTAGTACGCTTCATCCGTCAGGTTAAACACACCCGCACGTAACGTCAGATCCTTGATGGGTTTGTAATACGCGATGACATCCACCACGGTCGCACTTGAGATTGGCAATATGTCATCGCCATTAATATCACTGCGACTTTTCGAGGCGGTGTAGTTTATGTTCAGTGTCGTGCCCCAGTTACTGACCGAGTCATAGTTAAAACCGGCCACAAGGTTCCATGGGTTCACGCTGTTTAACGGATCATTGTTGCCGTCTTCCCCTTCGGTATACGCCGCAGCAACACGCGAACTGAAGCCTTCAACAGGCATAAAACCATCCCAGCTCAATCGATTCGAGAACTCAATCCCTTTAATGGTAGCTTTACCAATATTCACGTACTGGAATACGGCAGGATCCACCATCGGAATAAAGCTGCCAGACACTTGCTGCTGTTCGATGAAATTATCGTAATCGCTGTAGAAAATGGCAATTTCGCTACTTGAAATGGCATTGTTATGACGCCAGCCCAATTCATAAGAGAGACTTTCTTCTGCTTTCAGGTCTGGATTGGGCTTATTCACGTAGCCGTGCATCGGGTTACCAAAGGAATAAAAGAGCTCTTGGAAATCAGGAGCGCGGAAGCCTTGGCTGATCTGCGCGAATACGCGGTGTGCTTCATTGAGTTTGTAAATCGCCCCTAAGCGAGCGGTAAAGGCTGAGTCCGAGAATTTTTTGTACTCGTTGTCTGGGTTACCACTTGGGTTTTCACTGGCATCGCCCGGATCCGTTTCAAAGGCGTCATACCGGATCCCTGGCGTGATAATGATATTACCTGCCGTGATCTCATCTTGCAGGAAGAAGCCGTAGCGGCGCTCACTGGCAGACGGTATATAGAAAATTTCGCGATCCGTGCCCGTACTATTGAACTCACTGTTGATGTTTTTTATATCTTTATCAAGGTACGACGCGCCGTACACCAAATAGTGCTCAACACTTCCCAGCGTGAAATATTTATCCATTTGTAGATCAAACTGATAGCCGTCATCTTTATAAATGTAATCTTTACGCTGATTATTAGAGCCTTTCACACGTTGAGTAACACCATTTTCTTCTTTACTCAACCAATCAAACTGCCAAGTCAGCGTGTCGGCCATCGGTGCTTGCATCGCCCACATGTGCTTTAGGCCAATTTGATATTGCTCGGTGGTGTCTTCGCTGATGCCGTTCGTATAACCACGGTAAATTTGGTCGCCTTCACTGTCATTGTGTAGGTAATTACCGGTAAACTCCAAACGGTGTGCATCATTAAATTGGTTCTGTATTTTCAACAATACGTTATCAGCGCTGGTATCCGCATTAAGCGGATCACCAAAGTTGTCCAACTCGCTGCCATCACGGCGGGTATAACCGATTAATGTTTCTAATCCACCGGTTTGATTCGCCACCGCGACAGACTCGCTGAACGTGCTGTCTTCCGACGAGTAATTAAACTTGGCATGCCCACCCCACTCACGTCCTTTTAAGAAATCTGCCGGGTCTTTAGTTTCAAATGCCACAATCCCGCCAATGGCATCGGAACCGTGCAACGAGGACGCCGCCCCCTTCACCACTTCAACGGCTTTAATCATGTCCGTATCGACTTCAACTCGCGCTGAGTTAATGAAATTATTACCGGTATCAAATTGGTTGCCTTGAGAAACACCGTCCACCAGCACTTTAATACGATTACCTTCGATACCACGGATGTTGATGCTTTGCACCCCTTGACGTGCATTGGTTTCAACCGTCACGCCTGGCGTATATTGAAAAAGATCATCCAGCCCCGTGATCATCTCTTCTTCGATATCTTTATCCGTCACTACTGCGACAGAAGCGGCTGTGTCTTGAAGTTGGCTCTGGGTACGCGTGGCGGTCACGACCACTTCATCGAGTGTGTATTCTTGTGCAATGACGCCTTGAGAAAGCGCCAATAAAATAGAGGCGGTTAATACAGATTGTTGATAACGGTGGGTAGTCAGCATGACTTCAAATCCTTTGAAAACTTCACATAAAATGGAAAACCGTCGCATTCTATTTTAATTGAATGATAATTACTATCATTATCATTACGTTTTATTAGGTTTGTTCATGCCTCGTTTTCTTCATGCTTTTTCACCCCTTACCAATACGTATAAAGAATACGTAAACCACACCTGATTCCAACATACGGCTTACATAAGAAAAGCGCCGCGTACCATTGCATCCCATACCGGCGATCGTTAAGCTGCATTTTTCGACGCCACGTATTCAGGAAGCTTATGCGCCCATCACTAAAAGACAAAGTCCTTACCGTCTGCCATAAAAAAATCACCCAAAAAGGTGACAATGTGGGCGTGTCGTTTTATGCCTTTTTTGCCAATAAAAATAATGACCCAGCCCTATTAATGGAAGCCGCCACCTGGTGGATTCAAACCCATCAATTGGATCACTTTGAGAAAGCCAAAAAGATTATTGCTATGGTGGAAGCGGAGCGTGAAGAGAGTTAACGCCACATGATACAGTGGCAGATTAACGCACGATAATCGCGTTACCCTTTAATCCAGATACAAAATTCAACACGTATTAGTCATTTTACAGAGACGCAAAAATAGACAGTCTCATTAATTCAATGGCCGATGAATAAAGACATAACCACACAAACAAGGATTGTATTATGTGGCTAAACGACACCGAATTAACTTCGCACACCGTCACACTCACGCCATTACGCCGCGATCATGCCGATGCGCTGATTGCTGCTGCCACTGATGGTCAACTCTGGGACCTCTGGTTTACCGGTGTACCGGATGCCTATACTATTCACGACTACATTACCCATGCATTAGAAGAGCAAGCCCTCGGGCGCGCATTGCCTTTCGTGGTACGAGATAACGTGACTGGCGATATCATTGGTACGACACGTTTTTGTAATGCCGATACAAAAAATAAGCGCCTTGAAATTGGTTACACCTGGTATGCAAAGCGGGCTCAGCGATCCAGCGTGAATACCGAATGTAAGCAATTGCTGCTCACTCATGCCTTTGAACATCTTGACGCGATCGCGGTGGAATTTTGTACCCATTGGCACAATCAGGCATCCCGACAAGCCATTGCTCGCTTGGGTGCAAAACAAGACGGCGTGTTACGTAATCACAAAATCATGCCTGATGGCTCTTATCGCGATACCGTGGTGTTTTCCATTATTAACCATGAATGGCCAGCCGTGAAAATGCACCTCCGCCATAAGTTAGCGGCGTATCAGGGTTAATCAATATTGCATCATCACACCATCGATCAACGTGCTGAACGATGGTGTGTTGCATTGTTATTTTAGGAAATGATAAAAAAATCAGTACGTCATATCAGGATCAACACACTGATAAATCTGCCCAATACTGGCAGCGTCAGTCAGCAATGTGTGCGCAAGTCTTGCCACCTCACTGCGTGTGATCAGACCATGTACTTCACCGCCTTGAGAAAGCACACCGGTATTTGTCACCTCCCCTTCTTTTAATCCCCCCGGACGTACAATCGTGAAATCTAGCGCACTGCTTTGCAACCATGCTTCTGCCAACGATTTTTCACGCACTGCCGCGCCAAACCCTTGCTTGGCACGATCAGAAAGGTACTGCCATGAATCCCCACAACCGAGTGATGTGATCAGCAAAAAGCGGCGAATGTTCGCCTGTTCTAATGCATCAATCACATAACGGTGACCAATATAATCCACGGGAATGTCAGCATGGAAACTGCCCATGCTGGAAACCACCCATGCCTCTTTGGGTAACGCAGCCACCGTTTCGACCACTTGTGCTTGAACCGTCGCATCACACGACAACGTTGGGATCCCCATTGCTGCCAAACGGGCATTCTTTTCTGGGTTTCTTGCAATCGCAATCACCTGAAAACCTTGCGCATAAAAATAGTCGGCCATCGCAGCCCCTAAACCACTGCCTGCACCCCAAATCGCGATAGTTTGCATCGCTTACTCCATGGTCTTGATGAAAATGATAATAGTTTGCATTTATTTAATGAAAAATGCTACTTTTCTGCCAGACTTCTTTACCACTGACTGTTGCCACCATTTTTACCACTTTCTTTTAACTCCGTCTTTGGGTCACCAAGTCACTTGGTGTTTCATGCACGCCATCACGCTGTGCGAGTAACGGATAAGTGCATACTCACAACCAAACGCATACCGACAAAGGCACGTGCATAAAAGCATGCTGTTCAGTGATGTGACACCAAAAAAGAAGGTGCGCTCCTTTTGTTCGGCGTCACTTGGAAATAAGCTCAGGGCTGACTTGTATCACGCTGAAAAGCAACGTTATAGATACCAACATTCAGCACGTTGATTTCGCCTTGGCTGCATGAACGGCCGCTCTCTGAGGATATTGATGGACACCTTTCGCACTCTGTTAGCCACGTGCTTTTTTCTCGTTGGTTGTTATTTCGCGATAAGCATCGTTGTATCTGACTTTTCTTTGGCTGTATTATTTTCAGCGGTATTTGTTTTTATCGCGGCACACCTCACCCTGCCGAATGATTATCGTCGGCGTGAAAATGGGTGGGAAGCGTTAGAATGGGTTTATCTCATTATTGATTTCCCTTATTGGATCACTGTGTTTGTGGGGCGCTTTATTGCACGTATTAGCATCAATCTTTTTGATTGACTGTCACTTGCAAGCGAAACCCTTGGGATAACTTGCAAACACTCTGTATGATGCTGTTCCTGTCATTGTGTTGAAATACAATAGCCTTTACACCTTAACTCACACTGTGTGTATTTTACGTATTCCAGTGCGTGATGCATTCGTACCCAAATAGGACACCAGGTTGTTATTTAAAATCCCTTTCCTCATCATGTTATTGTATTATCACGCGCAAAGTCAGCAGTCTGTCCGTGCCGGTTTATTGTGGTTTGGTGGTATTTTTTTCATTACTGCCGTCACTGCTTCTTTGAACGGGTATACGTTGGTACATATTGTTTTATCGACGTTTATTGCTTTATTGTATTTTCATTTATTAGAAAAAGCAGAGAACCTGCTACTTTGGTGGTTAACCATGCTTTTAGGGGCGGCAGCGCTCATTGTTTTTTAAACCAACGTCAACATTCTCTCTCAACGATGAGTCCTTTTTTATGCCATTATCGCAACGGTTCACGGCACTGTTTAGCACTAAATATCAATCGCTTGCATTGCGATGTTTTGATGTATTGACTGAACATTACAGTGAATCGCACCGGCATTATCACACCCTGCATCACGTGACGGCCTGTCTAAACCAATTCGATAAGCTTATCTTAGACGCACGGCACCAAGGAAATACGGATTATTTATCAACGAATTACCGCGATTTAGTCTTGGCGCTTTGGTTTCATGATGTGATTTACGATCCGACACAGCAGAATAATGAAGTGAAAAGTGCGCAATTTGCACAGCAGTGGCTGCGCCAACTCAACGAATCCGATAGCACGATAGCAGCCGTCAGTGCCTATATATTGACCACGGCACACACAGCACAACACGCGGTCGATAACACTGTCATCGATACACACGCGGCAGACACTCTACTAGATATTGATCTCAGTATACTCGGCGCGCCAACCGCACACTTTCAGCAATATGAAACGGCCATTCGCCATGAGTACCATTTCGTACCTGGCCCACAATATCAGCAAGGCAGAATCGCCGTATTACAGCACTTCTTGGAGCAACCCTCTATCTATCGTACCGAGATATATCAACGTCGGTATGAACAACAAGCTAGGTTGAATCTCAACGCAGCCATTCAACAACTACGCGCTTTGTAGCGTTTAACAAGATAGGACGACACAGTGTGGCATTCGCGATTGGCTTTGCAGGTTTATTCGGCATGTTCGGTGCGGGAATAAAAAAAACCTCCGCGAGGGAGGCTTTTCATTCTTTATTTTTTCGCTTTCTTAGCGTCTTCTAGAATTTCTCTCATTCGCTGAGCTGAAATGCGTGGCTTACCCATAATACTTCTCCTTGTAACAATGAGATACGCTTAATACTGATGAGGTGTCAGCGTGTTAAGTGGTATCTAGATTTTCAATTAGGTTCAAAACCAATATACCTAACTCATCAGATTTTTAAACATATAATTAACCACCGAACAACGTATGCTTGACATGCAATTGTCAACGTAAATCATGAATAAAACACCAACAAACAGCACCTACACCTATCAATCACCGTCATCTGTGCGTATAAGCTCTGTTTATTAACAGCACATACGCACACAACTCGCCTTCATTTATGTGATGGACTATCAATATCTTTATAGTAATTATTTTATGACCACAAATATATTGTGACGCTGAGCATCAATAATCACCACTAATCCGTCCCGTATCCGTCGCATCCATGAGAACTACGCTCTCCCTCCACTCGCATAGTAAGCAGGGAGATAAGCGTAATGTTAAGTGAGGGACACCACATCGAGTCGTTCGAAGTAAGTGTTGAGATATATCGGCTAACCATCATTACCAATTTCATCGCGCCGTCTGGGTTCATTTCGATACCACAAAAAGTGAAACAGGTGTAAAAGAGGGAGGAAATTGAGGACGAACCAGAGGAGAATAAACGCAAACGACGTACAAGCAGTCCCATGGTAGAAACACGGCTACCATGGGTAGTATCTCTCGATCTAAATAGAAATACAACGCGGCCTAAAAAAGCCAAACAGACACTACAGTGATTTTATGGCACTGACTAACTGCGTATTTAAGCTTTCATCCWCCAGCTTTTGCGCCGCGAGATCAAAATTGTCATAGAAACTCGGCACAGAAAGGCTCGCCTTCACGTCAGCGCCAAAAAACGGCATGGAACCCACCGCTGTCGCCAGCACACTTTTCGCGCCACCAGGACCGGGTGATGTGGCCAGCAATACCATGGCTTTATCTTGGTATACCTTGGGCGCAATGCGGGAACACCAATCAAACAGGTTTTTGTAAGCCGCAGAATACGACCCATTGTGTTCGGCAAACGACACCACTACGGCATCGGCTTGTTGAAGCTTGGCCAAARAAGCTTTGGCATTGTCTGGTTGCCCGAGTTTTTTTTCATTATCTTCACTAAAAAGTGGCAATTCGAAATCATTCAAATCTAAAACTTCCACCTCATCATCAGCCAAATGCGACACCGCATACGAGACCAATTGTTTATTGATGGACGTACTGCTCGTACTGGCAGCAAAAGCGATCACTTTCATGTTCAATCCTTTTGTGATGAAGAGATAATGTAAGACGGCGGCGACACAAAACCATGAACGGTTTAGGCTGCTGCCACTTTGCACGGTCACTCGATAACCGTCACACCATAGCATTAACAGAACAGTTACATCTACTTTTCTCAAATAGGTTACTGACGCCCTCTCGGTGACAGGCATAAAAAAGCTGGGCGAGCCCAGCTTCCGATGTACTTCTGCCGTGTCTAAGAATAGACATGGCAGAAAGTTATGGTGCAATAGCACATCAATCCCCACCAACCATTGTTACCCTTAAGAAATAGTGATTTACATTTATCGGCGATTATCATTTTTTGATAAACAATTATACTGCTGCCATCAACATCAAGACCTGAGCATCAGGTAAACATAAAAACGGAGAAAATGATGGGCTGGCTATTTTTATTTTTGGGCGTAATGGCTGAGGCAACATCACACGTCGCGCTGCGTGCAACCAATGGTTTTACCAACTGGTTACCCAGTGCCATTGTGCTTGTTGGCCACCTTCTTGCTTTTCTCTTTTTAGGCCAAGCCATGAAATCCTTACCTGTCGGGATTGTGCATACCTTATGGACAGGTCTCGCCATTGTGATTGTGACCGCTATGTCGAGCATTATTTACAAACAGCACCTTGATGCCAAAGTCTGGTTAGGCATGCTATTCGTCGCTGTCGGTATCGCCATTATTAATTTGGCCGGCGCTCCTCACAGCCATTAATCATCGCACCAATCAAATGTGCCCTGCCATTCATGCAGTTAATCCTATCCATCAATCTGAAGAGAAATATAGCCATAACACAAACAGTCAATAAAAAGGACACGATCATGACAGAAGAACGTGCAATCAATCTTTATTATTATCTCGTCCATAACCACGCCTCTCGGCAAGAAATCAATGCAGTGATTGCTTTACTCCAGCAACAACACAATGTTGATCTACGGCAACTGGACAAACGCTTAAACAGACAACGCGTCACGTCACCGAATCGGTTCGACATTAACAGCTATGGTGCAGGAGGATCCCGCACCATGAACCAAACCCGAAGCATGCAAAATGCGTAAGCAGTACACCATAACCATCGGCATTTAGACCGTATGTGCTCACAGTGTCAATGAGAATAAGGACGGAAACTGTTCTCTTTGTCCTGTGACAGACCTCGTTAAACGTACAATTTATTAACCGCTTAGCCCACATCCCCATTTCACCCTGTTATCATTATCAGGTGACGCATCAATATATCAATCCGTATTTGGCAGCCCCTTTTCTTGTGCTGCTACCATCAAAATGGATGAGGTGGAGTAAACAATGAATATTATCCGAACAACACTGCTAGGTAGCTTATTCGCCGTTGCCGCTTTCGCACAGGCACATGACGTTCAGCTCGGTGATTTAACCATCGATCACCCGTGGTCTAAACAGGTACCACCGACGTCACAAGTGGCTGCAGCCTTCTTCATGATAGACAATCAAGGTATGAAAGAAGACGTGTTACTGCGTGCTAGCTCCCCCATTGCCGGAAAAACAGAATTGCATGCTCATATCCATGAAGACGGCATGATGAAAATGCGTGAAGTCGAGAGCATTCCTGTGCCTGCCCATGACACTACCCTGCTCAAACCTGGTGGTTTACATGTGATGTTCTTTGAATTGGAAACCGTCCCTACACTGGGTGAGATGTTCCCGCTAACGCTGTATTTCAAGTACGCTGGCAAGGTCAATGTGGAAGTGAAAGTGGAACCTGCGACCTTTGTGTCTGAAGCGATGAAAAATGATGCAGAAGAACATGCTATAAAATAAGTATTGTATTCATCAAGTGAAAACGGCAATTATGATTTTTACTTGATGAATCTATAGGTATCTCATCATAGTATCTTTTAGTTGAGTTTCACTATAAAATGTGAATCTCATCTAATTTATAACGTTAATTTAAATTAGCATTAAGATTTATTGCTAATTCATTATATATTTGATTTATTTAAGGATGATTAAGTAATGAGTACAAATATATTTCTATGTCACAGGCCTTGCAATTTGCATAATACATTTAATGATAGCTGTGACGATATTCTGAAATCAAATAAACATATAAAATCAGAAATATTACTTCCTGGGACTCCGTACATAATAAACAATATTAATCATAACTCAAAACATGATAAATCATCCAAACATCTCAATCAATTTCTAACAATACCAGTCGAAAATAGGAAAATGCTTGCAAAATTAAACTCATACATTGGGAGTGACGTGTTAATAGCATTATCTGAACTGTTTGAAAAAGAAATATTACCTGCATCTAAATTGTTAAACAAATGGGCTAATGATGAAAAGTACAATCTAGCCGGAGCTGGAGCTACCCTACTAGGGGCTCATAATCAAGGTTTAATGGGTAAAATAATTCAGTATGAAAAATCACTTAATATTTTAAACGATGGCGTTAAAAACCATTTACCCAAAAGTCAAATAATCAAACTTGAGAATAATGCAAGAAAAATCCACAGTGAGATGAATAATAAATACAATCAAGACATATCTCACCTTTATAATAAAGTAAAAGCAAAGAAAGGAACACCATTAAACAATATAAATAGAGGCGTGAATAT
>NZ_JAKJSN010000090.1:0-12760 GCF_050337005.1 Photobacterium japonica
GTATTATTTTGTTTATACTTTATTGAGAATATCGAAAATCGCATTTTAGCTTACAATTGTTCGCTAAAATTTTAAGTCTACATGAACAGTCAAAAATGAAACCTTATTGACACTTTAAATCAGTACAAGTGTAAGCTTAAATAGCAATTTTTCGGGTTTATAATAGAGTGACATGGTGTTTACATTGATTTTTAGACTTTTTACACCAATCAAGCACACAAAGCTAACGCATTGTATTTAAAGTAAATCACAACAATGAGCACTATGTTTTTTGTGTGTTGAGGCACATTTTTTCTTTTCATATTCGTATTTGCCGTTACAATACATCGCCTTGTTCCAACGTCAGGCAGTCTTTAATAAGGGGTTTAGTCATGAAAGTTGTCGAATTTCTTAAACAAAAACGTACCGGTCTTTCCTTACATGCGTTTGAGTTTAAAGACATACTCTCACCCTCTCTGCGCCAACACTGGATGGGATTTGTCGATAAAGCAAATCACTCTCAGCTTCGCGCACTTATTTCTCATAAGCAGACTGCCTCGAATGATGATGTCGTACAACCATTAGAAAAAGTAGAAATTAAAGTGTCTGCACCTATCACGATGAAACCTGAAGCTGAAAAGCTTTATAACGAACTGACTGCAACACTGGGTGAAGTAATTCATACCGGTGAATGGTTAGTGGTTGATCAACCGCGTATTAATAAGTTCGCGGACGTTACCGAAGATCATCAATGGATCCACACCGATCCAGAGCGTGCGACGGAAGAATCCCCTTTTAAAACCACTATTGCGCACGGTTTCCTTACGTTATCTCTACTTTCAGTATTGACTGACAGCGTGGATCCGGAGAAGCAGAAGTTCCCTACCGCTAAAATGACGGTCAACATGGGCTTTAACCAAATTCGCTTCCCGTACCCAGTGAAATCGGACAACCGCATTCGTGCAACCACAACCATCAAGTCTGTCACACCCGTAAAGCGTGGCCTTGAGATTGTGCAAGAACTGACCGTACAGATCGAAGGCATTCGTCGCCCAGGCTGTGTGGCAGAGTCTGTGATCCAACTGCATTTCTGATCCCAACGTTAAAAATAAGAAAGCAGAATGAAGAACCAGAAACGGTATCACGTTTCTGGTTTACTCCCCACACACGTTTCACCCTTTCTTGATTTTCCGTGCTGCTACCCTACTACCTGCTTCTCTATCCCCCGCTCCCAAAAAACGCCTGCAACGTCATGTGCAACCTCACGCTTAGCGTACCTGCGAACATCATCTCAATCTCACCGCTAGTGCCACCTGCAAACTCGCTTCAAACTTCGACGCAAATGTAACGATGCAATAAATTGCTGGATAAATAATATATATGTCGCATTTTCTGCCAGTTGGTTTATGATGCGCCACCCTCATTTTTCAGCTAAAACGACTAAGCAAATATGTCCGGCAACGCCCTATATACTGACCTTTCTGGTTATTACGATCTCATGTGTGCTGATATCGATTACCAAGCCCAAAGCCACTGTGTTCGTCGACTTCACCAGATTTTCGGTAACGATGGAAAGACACATCTTGATTTAGCCTGCGGCACTGGCCCACACGTTCGCCATTTCATTGATTTCGGCTATCAGAGCAACGGGCTTGACCTCAACCAGCCAATGCTTGATAAAGCCGCCCTTCGCTGCCCTGAAGCGGAGTTCACACTGCAAAACATGAGTGAATTTGATGTCTCTGAGCCATTGGATCTCATTACGTGCTTCTTGTATTCCATCCACTACAACGATGGCATCGAGAACCTGAAAAAGTGCATTGAAAGCGTACATCGCTCACTCAAAGACGATGGTATTTTCTGCTTCAACGTCGTTGATAAAGACAAAATCAGCAACGAGCTATTCGTGAAGCACAACGCACAGTTCGATGCGAACACCTTCTCGTTCCGTTCAGGTTGGGACTACTGCGGCTACGGCGAGAAACAAACGCTCAAGCTGAGCATTGAAAAAACGACGGATGGTGAAACGCAAGTCTGGCATGATGAGCACCCTATGGTTGCTTTCAACTTTGATACGCTGCTTGCGCTGTTAAAACCGTATTTCGATGTGCACGTATTCGAGCATGATTATGAAAAAATCATCCCTTGGAATAACGCATCTGGCAATGCCATTTTCACCTGTGTGAAAATTTAAGCATCTCGTAACCAGCCAACAAGCGATCCCCTGACATAAAAACGCCCTGTGAGTTCACAGGGCGTTTTTTCATCTATTCCATTTTTTCATACCGCGTCACGCCTGCACATCTGGCTTAATCCATGGTTGGCATTACAAAGCTACTGGTATGTTGTTCAAGGCGGATGCTTGCTGGCCAACGACTGGTCACGGTTTTCATGCGCGTGTAAAAACGCACGCCGTCGTTCCCATGCACATTCAACGGCCCAAACACAGAACGCTTCCACCCACCAAAACTGTGGAATGCCATCGGCACCGGAATAGGTACATTGATCCCAACCATGCCGGCCTGTACATCTTCACTGAACTGCCGCGCCGTTTCACCATCGCGGGTAAAGATGGCGGTACCGTTGCCGTATTCATGACGATTGATCAGTGCCAACCCCGTTTGGTAATCCGGCACACGGACAATCGACAACACTGGGCCAAAAATCTCTTCCTGATAAATCGTCATCTCCGGCGACACATTGTCAAACAACGTCGGCCCCACGAAGTAACCCTTTTCATGGCCTGGAATAGCAATATCTCGCCCGTCGATCAATAACGTTGCCCCCTGATCGTGGCCCTGTTGGATATAGTCACAGATTTTCGCCTTATGCGGCGCAGAAATAACCGGCCCCATGTCATTTTCACGCCCATCCACAATACCTGGGCCAATGTTCATCACGCCGATCTGTTCAGACAGTTTGGCAATCATCGCATCTGCCGTTTCATCCCCGACGGCAACAACCACCGACAGCGCCATACAACGCTCACCCGCCGCGCCGTAAGCCGCGCCCATAATGGCATTTGCAGCCATGTCTAAATCCGCATCAGGCATTAAGATACAGTGGTTCTTGGCACCACCCAGCGCCTGACACCGTTTACCGTGCGCAGATGCCGTGGCATAAATGTATTCCGCTATCGGGGTTGAACCCACAAAGCTGACCGCCTGTACGCGACTGTCTGTCAGCAGCACATCCACCGCTTCTTTATCACCATTCACCACATTGAATACGCCATCGGGCAATCCCGCCTCTTTCAGCAAGGCCGCTAACACAAGTCCGAGTGACGGATCTTTTTCTGACGGTTTAAGGATAAAGGTATTACCCGTCGCTAATGCGATAGGGAACATCCACATCGGTACCATAGCCGGAAAGTTAAACGGCGTAATTCCGGCACATACTCCCAAAGGTTGCATCAACGAATGGCTATCGACACCGCCCCCCACATTAGCTGAGTGCTCCCCTTTTTGCAGATGCGGGATCCCGCAAGCAAACTCCACCACTTCCAAGCCTCGCGTGACTTCGCCCACCGCATCGGAATACACTTTGCCGTGCTCATTTGAAATAATACGCGCTAGCCTGTCCATATTGGCTTCGAGTAAGGCTTTAAATGCAAACATCACCCGCGCACGTTTCAACGGCGATGTTTTTGACCATGCAGGAAAAGCCTTTTCTGCTGCGGTGATCGCTTCTGCCGTTTCAGCCGCCGAGCTTAATACAACCTGTCGGGTTTGCTCGCCCGTCGCAGGATTAAACACAGGAGAAAAACGCTGGCTATGACTTTCGCTAATCTGACCATTGATAAAATTTTGGATCGTTTCCATGGTACATCCCTCAATATGATGGGCTTGCAGTGCGGCATTGATACATCGCTCATGTATGGACACGCACTGCAAACGTAAAACGGTAATAGCATCAAATATGTACGGTGCGTTTATACCTGAGCATCGAGCTCTGGCTGTCGTACGGCTTGTTCATGTTTGCCACGGGCACGCCACAATCCAATCAAATTGTGATAATTCGCTTTGATTTTGGCGATTAACTCGGCGTCGTCAATGGTGTTCGCTAACCACTGGCGTGACGGCTGACCAAAGATAGTACGTCCCACCGCAAACCCTTTTACGATGCGTTGACCAGCCGCGGCGTTAAAGCCCGCTTTCAATTCAGCTTCTGGCGCATCTAACCCCAGCAACACCACCCCACGACAATGGCGATCTTGCGCGTCAATCAATTCAGCAACCGCTTCCCAACCCGATGCCGCCATGGGAGGCAACTTCCACCAGTCCGGTTTCACCCCTAAATGATAGAAACGTTGCATCGCCTGCAAATACAATGCATCGGTACGTGCCATGTCAGCCGGTAAAATCAGTTCAAGTAGCAACTCATGCCCGGTTTTACAGCAGGCGGCATACACCTCAAGCAGTGTTTTTTCCTGCTCAACACGCAGTGCTTGTGCATCGTCAGGATGATAGAAAACAAGGCACTTCACCACGTGTTCTAATGGCCAATCAATGAGTTGCGTTCCGATATTGCCATGCTCCAGCGCTAGCGGACGAGAACCCGGTAATTCCACCGGTCGGCCAATCCACCAGCCCGTGCCTGTGGCGGTGTTCAATACATCCTGACCAAAGCGACTGTCGCATAACAAGCCCGCACGCCCCTGAAGATTCGCCTCTTCTGCCACTTCACGGCTGGCCTGAAAAATGAGTCGCTTCAGGTATGGAATGCGATCACTCTCTGCGCCTGCATCTCGAGCCATATCCACAAACTGATTACGGTGGTCGAACGCCAGTACGCATAATTCATCCCACGTTTTGTCTCGCGTCGTCACACGATGAAGGTGATTCAAACGCGCATCCTGATCCGGACGGGGAACGTCATTCGCCCGTTGCAGGTAATCATCCAACTCTGCTTTACTTGGCATCGCCGGTGCGCAGCCGTGGCGAGACACCACCAACGCACCACACGCATTGGCATACGTACAGGCCTGCTCCCAGCCTTCGTCACTCAGGTAGCCACGTAACAGACCTGACATGAACGCATCGCCGGCCCCCAAAACATTCAGTACATCGACGCGCACCCCACTGACGGTGATCCCCTCATCCAAATCATCAGGGATTGCACCGGTAAACACGGAACACCCTAGTGGCCCGCGTTTACACACAAACTCCGCCTGACTGACTGCACGCACCGCTCTAAGGGCTTCAATGGTGTCTGTCGAACCACCGGCAATGTGGAATTCTTCTTCCGTCCCGACAATCAGGTCAAACAGCCCCATCACTTCTTGCAGTTGCTCTGTGACTTGTTGTGATTCAATGAATCGGGTTTCACCATCACCCAGTGTGGTTAGCCCCCACAGCACCGGACGGTAATCAATATCAATGGCCGTTTTCACGCCGTGTTTGCGTGCATAACGCAAAGCGGTCAATACGGCTTCACGAGTGTGAGGATGTGAAAGATGCGTGCCCGTGATAGCGAGACAACGGGCAGAAGCAATGTAATCCTCGTCGATGTCATCCGCGGTAATTGCCATGTCAGCACAATTGTCACGGTAAAAAATCAGCGGGAAGGTTTCCTGATCTTTGATCCCTAAGATCACCAGCGCCGTTAACCGATCTTTATCGGTGAGCAAATGGCTGGTATCCACCCCCACGCGTTGCAGTTCTTCGCGAATAAACCGCCCCATGTGTTCATCACCCACGCGTGCCAACATCGACGATTTAAGCCCTTGTCTGGCGGTACCGTAAGCCACATTACCCGATGATCCCCCCAGGTATTTCGCAAACGTCCCCATGTCTTCCAACCGAGCGCCGATTTGCTGACCATAAAGATCAACCGCTACACGCCCCATACAAATAAGATCGAACTGCTTACTGCTCGTACACATCGCTCTCACTCCTTGCCGTCGGTTCAGTACGACCACACGGCGCCAGTAAAATGGTTCCTGTTATGAGCTAACGGATTCTGACTGCCAGCCCTTCGTTATTGCTTGAAGAACACAATACGAAACATACGTTTCATTTTCAATCAATAATGAAATGAGTAATTTGATTTGTGATCTGCCTATACTTTTTGCTTTCTCATTAAAAAACGTCTTCCCACCCACTTTCCGTGAAAAATATTTTCCATATAAAAGGAAAGGATTTTCAATTTAGAATATTAGTTTCATATTTACTTATAATTCAAACACTTAATATCCGCACACAAGGAAAACAACATTATTACCTTTAATTTTCAAGTGGTTATGATTATTTATTGAGTGGAATATTGATTCCAACGAGATCAAGATAACACTTCCAATAATTCCACAAAGCAATATGTGGTTATTATTCATACATGCACTTATAGTTCTATCCATTCCAGTGATAAATATATTTCACCCAACGTAAAACCTACGCCGCTACCTGTAATGGTTATTCCATGTAGTGGCAAATTGCATACTACCGCCCGACATAATGAAACATACATTTTAAATCGCGTTCGGCGAAACGTATGACGTTATCAATGAAGGAGGCTTACCATGCCATCAGCTATTCATGGATTTACTGCTCGACTTCCTCGCACGTTACACCACTCACTCTCCACTTTTGCCCGTCATGCCCAACGCCAGCTAAAAAAGGTCATGCTGGTTTCAGGGTTGCTCGCACTCACCGCCTGTGGGGGTGAAGAAGCGGACAGTGATGTCACCCGTATCGGCGTGGCCATTCCAAACTTTGATGACACCTTTATGGTGTACATGAAAGATTCCATGGATAGCTATGCAGAACAATTTGATGGCAAAGTGGAACTCACGTTTGTTGACGCGAAAGAAGACACCGCCAAGCAACTCGGTCAGATTCAAAACTTCATTGTTCAACAGATGGACGCCATCATTCTGGTTCCCGTGAATACCGACGCCACGCTGCCAATGACCGATCAAATATCCAAAGCGGGCATTGAATTAGTTTTCCTCAATCGCCGCCCGTCCTATATGCCGGATGGCGTGTTCTATGTGGGCTCTGACGAATTGAAGTTTGGCGAGACCCAAGCCAAATTCGCAGCCGACTCTATTGCAAGTGGCAATATCGGCATTCTGATGGGGATGTTGACGCAAGAAGCCGCCATTATGCGTACCAAAGGGGTGGAAGATTTTTTTGCTAACAGTGAAGACTTCAAGGTTGTCCGTAAACAAACCGGTTTATGGCAACGCGCACAAGGCATGATGGTCATGGAAAACTGGCTGAATTCCGGCGATAAAATTGATGTCATTATTGCGAATAACGATGATATGGCACTCGGCGCGATTCAAGCACTTCAAGCAGCAGGGAAACTCAAAGACACGATCGTCGTCGGTGTCGATGCGACCCCCGATGGCCTAATGGCCATTGAAAAAGGCAGCCTGAGTGCGACCGTATTCCAAGATGGTGGCGGTCAAGCACGTGGTGCCATTGATGCGGCATTAAGTGCCGTGCAAGACAAGCCCTTTGACAAAATCACTTGGATTCCCGCTGAATTGGTGACCAAAGCGAACCTCGCGGCATTCAATGCCAAACAAGGTTAAGCGTTCTACCGCAATACTTACGTTCCTTGATTCTCAACAGCAGCAACATGTCCTAAACCGGCTCTGCTAACTGTCACGGCCACCGATAACGAAAAACAGGTCATCAATGACAGAGAGCAGAGCCCACTTTTGGAGCAACAGGAATGAACGACGTACTACTTGAAATGCGCGGTATAACCAAAACCTTTCCCGGTGTAAAAGCCCTCGATAATGTTCAGCTCACCCTACGTAAAGGCCGAGTAATGGCACTCATGGGTGAAAATGGCGCCGGAAAATCCACATTGATGAAAGTGCTGTTTGGCATTTATCAGCGAGACTGCGGCACCATTGTTTACCAAGGTGAGCATGTCAGTTTCACCGGCGCGAAAGAAGGCCTTGAAGCGGGGATATCCATGATCCATCAGGAGCTCTCCCCTATTCTCCATCGCAATATCGCGGAGAATATTTGGTTAGGTCGCGAACCGGTGAAGGGCCCCTTCCAACTGATTGATCACGCGAAAATGTACCGTGATACAGAGGAACTGCTTCAGCGGCTTAATTTACAACTTGATCCACGCACTCAGATGCACGAATTAACCGTTGCGACCATGCAGATGGTTGAAATAGCCAAGGCGATTTCATACCACTCAAAAATTATTATTATGGACGAGCCGACTTCAGCCCTAACGGATAAAGAAGTCACACACTTATTTGAAATTATCGAGATGCTAAAATCCAAAGGCGTTGCGATTGTTTATATCAGCCATAAGATGGGGGAAATATTCCAAATCTGTGATGATATCACGGTGTTTCGTGATGGCTGTTATATCGGGGAGCGTGAAGCCCAAAGCACCAATAACGATGAGTTAGTCCAGATGATGGTGGGACGGGATCTCGGCGATGTCTTCCCACCACCGACCGCGAAACCCGGTAAAATCAGGTTAGAAGTGAAGAACCTGACCGTAGACGGTGCATTCAATGACATTAACTTCAAACTGCACGAAGGCGAAATTCTCGGTATTGCAGGATTAGTCGGCGCGGGACGTACCGAACTTATCGAAACGTTATTTGGTGTCCGACATAAAGACCAAGGCGAAATTTGGATTAACGGCAATGAAGTTGAGATCCATACACCACAAGATGCCATTCGGCACAAAATGGCCTTTTTAACCGAAGATCGCCGCCAATCTGGCCTCTACCTTATGCTGGATATTTTCGCCAACACGTCTATCGCGCACTTAGATGCTTACCGGAACAAAGTGGTGAACGTGCTTGATGTTCGAAAAATGCGTCAAGACAGCGAACAACACTGCCAGAAGTTACGGGTGAAAACGCCGAATATGCATGAAGCCATTGATAATTTAAGTGGCGGAAACCAACAAAAAGTCTTGTTAGCGCGCTGGATGCTGACCAAGCCTGATATTTTATTTCTCGATGAACCCACCCGTGGCATTGATGTCGGTGCGAAATCTGAAATCTATAAACTGATGCGACTGCTGACAGGTATGGGAAAAAGCTTAGTCATGATCTCTTCCGAATTACCTGAAGTGATTGGCATGAGCGATCGTATTTTAATTATGCACGAAGGGAAGCTAAAAGGCATGATTGATGGGAAAGCCGCCAGTCAGGAGAAAATCATGTCGATGGCGCTGAATTAATCGCAAGAGGCTGTGAATACCGATAATAAGTACAACGTAAAATCCAATAATAAGTGAAATACCCGTATTGACGATTTTCCTGACATTCAGGGATTAATTGAATAATTCTTTCAAGGATAGTTGTTATGATTGCAAAAATAATTGACGCCACTTCTGACTCGAAATCGCCCCGAAATTATTCACGTTTTATATCAAAATACGCCATTTACTTCGTATTTATTGCTATGTGTATTGTCATGTCCATTCTGTCTCCGGTTTTTCTTACCGTGGCAAACTTATTGAACGTTGTAACACAAATGGCCAGTATTGGTTTGTTGGCACTGGGTGTCACCATCATCATTATTACGCGAGGCATTGACCTGTCGTCGGGTTCGGTGCTTGCGGTGGCGGCCGTTGTTTCCGCCAGTATGGCGCAAAGCCTTGATTGGGGCATGCGCATGTACCCCAATTTAGGGGAACTCCCTGTCATCATACCTATTCTTGCTGCGTTAGCGGTCGGGGCATTCTGTGGTTTCATTAACGGGGCACTTATCGCCTATACCGGGATCCCGCCTTTTATCGCCACACTCGGTATGATGATCATCGCGCGCGGGGCTGCCTTGCTTTACTCTGATGGCCGCCCTGTCAGTAGCTTGATCGATTCATACCAGTGGATTGGGCAAGGCACGATCGTTGGGATCCCTGTGCCTGTTATCATCTTCATCGTCATGGCCATTATCTCTTACATTCTGTTGAACTATACCCGCTTTGGTAAGTACGCTTACGCCATTGGGGGGAACGAAACCGCCGCTTATGTCTCCGGAATCAACGTTAATAAATACAAAGTCTTGATCTACAGCTACGGTGGGTTACTTGCGGGTATTGCCGCGCTGATCCTTGCAGCGCGGATCAACTCTGGTCAGCCCGGGTTAGGGGTGTCGTATGAACTTGATGCCATTGCCGCCGCAACCGTGGGCGGTGTCTCTCACGCTGGGGGGATCGGCACCATTCAAGGCACCATCATTGGTACCATGATCATGGGTGWGCTGCAAAACGGGTTGGATCTACTTAACGTTTCGGCGTATTGGCAACAGGTCGTGAAAGGCTTGGTGATTGTCGTTGCCGTTATTTTCGATATGAAGCGACAGAAAAAGAGCCAATAACCTCAACACGCAGGTGCATTAGCGCGTCATGACAAAAGCCACAGGTTCTATCCGATACTGTGGCTTTTTCTTCTTCGTTTTTCATCACACTCGACACGGTTACATGACGCTCTCTCTAACACGCTTTCAAAATGAAACATACACACCAAAAGTGTGCCTAACCACGCTAACAAGTGAAAAATTCATTTCATCGATATTCATTACTCTCTACAATAAACGTACGCCGCACTCAGTGACACATTAGGGAGTTTCACATGACCGTCGCCACCAGCCTCACCGAATTACACGAGCAAATCCGTACGCGTTATGGCGACTTGAGCAAGCGTCTGCAACAAGTGGCCCACTATGTGTTGGATAACACCCACAGCGTAGCCTTTGATACCGTGGCTGTCATTGCCAGCCAAGCAGACGTCCCTCCTTCTACGCTGATCCGTTTCGCCAGCGCTTTTGGGTTCAGTGGCTTCAATGATATGAAACAGCTGTTTCGCCAAAACCTTGTGGAAGAAACGAGCAGCTACACGGACCGGGCACGTTTATTCAAATCACTTGATAGTGAATCACTGCCACCCGAAACCCCTGCGCAAATATTGCAGGCCTTTGCCCATGCCAATGCACAAGCCATGGCGCACCTTGCGGCTCAAACACCCGAAAGCAAACTCGACGCCGCGGTTGACCTGCTGAGCCAGGCTGACAATATCTACCTGATCGGTTTGCGTCGTTCATTCAGTGTGGCCTCCTACCTCACCTATGCCCTGCGCCACTTGGAACGCCGAGCCTTTCTGATTGACGGGCTTGGCGGCATGTTCAAAGAACAACTCAGCATGATTGGCCCTAACGATGTGGTGGTGTCTATCAGCTTCAGTCCGTATGCAGAAGAAACCGTGAACCTCAGTGATATCGCGGCGCGGGCTGGCGCCAAGCAAATCGTCATCACTGACAGTGCCATCAGCCCATTGGCAACATTCAGCGAGGTGTGTTTTGTGGTAAAAGAAGCCCAGGTCGATGCGTTTCGTTCACAGTCCGCATCACTGTGTTTAGTACAAACGTTAGCGGTGTCGTTGGCGTATAAAAACGGCGCCCAGTAAGCCGCGCAGGATATGCCCCCCATAAGAAACGCCTCGTCATAGTCATGACGAGGCGTTGTTATTTGTGTTGGCTGTTATGGCTGGAAAGCAATAACACAGACAGTTACAGCATAACGGTCTTGCCTGTTTTCATGGATTCAATCGCGGCATCAGCCAGCATCAAGGCGTATTCACCGTCTGCACCCGTACATTCTGGCTGTTCACCATTGAGGACATCAACAAAGGCTTGCCATTCCGCCACGTAAGCGGCTTGGTAACGTTCAAGGAAGAAATGCTGAGGTTTTGCAGCCACACAACCGGTTTCGCCCCAATGTTCCACTAAGTTTTCTTTCATGTTTCCGGCCTGCAATACCCCTTGCGACCCGTGCAGCTCCATGCGCTGATCGTAGCCGTAGCCTGAACGACGGCTATTATGCACCGTGGCCATCGCGCCAGAGGGGAATGCCATCACCAATACGGCAGTATCGATATCTCCTGCCTCACCAATGGCCGGATCGACCATGCAACTGCCGTGTGCGGTAATCGACACCGGATCTTCCCCGATGATAAAACGGGCCATGTCCAAATCATGAATCGTCATATCACGGAACATACCACCAGACACTTTGCTGTATTCTGCTGGCGGCGGTGACGGATCTCGAGAAGTGATCACCAAGGATTCTGGCGTCCCGACCACGCCGGCGATCAGCTGATTCTTCAACGTACGGAATTGCGGATCATAACGACGGTTAAACCCAACCATCATCGGGACTTGATACTGTTTTACCGCCGCCAAGCAATCTCTGACTCGGCTAAGTTCCAAATCAATCGGTTTCTCACAGAAAATCACTTTACCGTGCTGTGCTGCCAGTTCAATCAGATTGGCATGCGTATCCGTCGCAGAACAGATGCAGACTGCGTGCACATTCGGATCAGCCATTGCCTGTTCAACACTCTGCAAAATAGCATCATATTTTGTGGCTAGCTTTTGCGCCCCTTCCTGATACGGGTCAATAATAGAATACACATTCGTTTCAGGGTGACTTGCAATATTAACCGCATGAACTTGCCCGATTCGACCCGCGCCAAATAACGCAATATTAAACATGTTTGACTCCTTAACAAAAAAGAAGACACACTGGCTCGTGTGTGAGATGACCATTAATGATAATAGGAAACAGATAAGCACGCATATCTCTGCTTTATGTATCGCGCTTCGTTTTATTTCTTACTTCAATAATGAAATAGTATATAAATAATTTTGTTAGTTCAAATACATAACACCACCAATATTTCAATCTGTGTGATAGATAACAAGTTAACTATTACGGGATATCGATGATAGATATTGGCATGATTTATTATTTTGTAAATTACAGTTCACACTACCAACCATTAAAT
>NZ_JAKJSN010000091.1:0-12751 GCF_050337005.1 Photobacterium japonica
GGTTTAAAGCACCGGTCTTGAAAACCGGCGTGGGTTTATAGCCCACCTAGGGTTCAAATCCCTATCTCTCCGCCACATTCTAGAAATCGGGTTTACCGGGTTTCATACAGAATTGGAGCGGTAGTTCAGTTGGTTAGAATACCGGCCTGTCACGCCGGGGGTCGCGGGTTCGAGTCCCGTCCGCTCCGCCAACACAACGAAGCCTCAGCAGAAATGCTGGGGCTTTTTTGTATGTGTTGCATTTAGGTTCGCCCTGCGTCAATGCGGGGATAGCCTCACTAAACGATGAAATCGACAGGGCTTTTCGTACCAGCCCGTCGGCTACCTATCACATGGATTTCCCATATCAATTGGATGGCGCTTGTCATTGAACAGAATGAAACGCCGTACCCAATGTAAGTAACTTTTTTCTGTTCTCATACTGTACTGACGGGTGCGAAGTTCTGTTTTGACTTGTTACATAAATGGCGATCCCGTCATGGTTGGTATCCTTTATGTTAGCTGTATGTATATGCAGTTAACATATTCTATCCCTAAATATACCAAATTGATTTGCTATTAACGAGACCCCTTAGGCTCACTTTGTCCAGCGGTGATGTAGTTATGACTATGATTTACAATGGTTTTCGTTGATGGGCTGTGTGTATATGAGGCCTGGTTAAATCCGCGTTCTTACTTTGTGCATAGAAAAATAAGACTATCACGGCGATATGCACCAATGTTAAAGTGTTGACTTTAAAGGCTTGATTTGGATGTACAAACGGCGAAATGGCGTGTTTTAGCCGTGGTTTAAACGCGAATTCAGGCTAATACACTGTTAGCACACAAACATCAATTTCAAATATTAGGAGGAAATTTGTCCCTTTATAAATATATGTCATTTTATAATCTTCAGTTCTTATTGGAAGGAACTATTCGATTTACACAACCTAAAGCATTTAATGATCCTTTTGAATTGTTACCAGAATTACTCCTTGAAAAAACAATGGGGGATCTTTCTTTAGATGTTTTATCTGAGCCAAGAATTCCGTGTCCAGCAAGGCTGCCAGATGATTTTCAATCTCAATTTTGTAATGATATTAGCTCTAGAGAACTATTAGCGGTTCTTAGTGATTTAATCGGTATTTTATGTTTGTCTAAAACGGCTAATTCTTTACTAATGTGGTCACATTATTCTGATGAGTATAAAGGTGCTGTTGTCGAATTTGATGAGGAGCATGAATTTTTTACAGGTTTGATACCAATACAATATGAAGAAAATAGGCCTAAATTGAATTATGAGTTATTGGCGGATGAGAAGAAGCATTTAAGAGTCTCCGAGTTATGCTTCAAATCTAAAGAATGGCAATACGAAAATGAACATCGACTTGTTCGTAGTTTAGCTGATTGCAAAAAAGGAGGGGCATTTAATGGTTTTGATATTTATACTATGGACGTTCCGCGAGAGTGTATTAAATCGATTACGTTAGGTGAACGTATGTCTATTGATAATCAACGATACGTTGTTGGAAAAATACACGATACAAACATTAGTTTGTCATTGGCCGCTATTTCAAATTGGGGCTATGGGTTTAGGTCTGAATTAATAAAATTTGATAAGCCATTTTCAGATATGTCACCTGTAATATCACCAAGAACAGCTAATATTTTTAAAGACTTAAAAGGTGAACATGGTGAAATTTCCAGGTGGATGTTAAAAAATCATCCAATGTCTAACTTAGTAAATAAAACGCTATAGCAAGCGTGCTAACAAAGCAATCAACACGATGCTATTACACTCGGCATTCGCGGTTTGGAGTATAATTGGTTTTGTAAGTCATTCTTTCGCACGTGTTATTGCGGCGTTGCTAGAGGCTAGCGGTTAACTAGCCTAAGTTCGCTCTTACATCCGAAATGGTAATAAAAAGTTTGTTTTCTGCCTCTTTAAACGCTTGAAATCCATAGCGCTCATAGAAGTATTTTGCGCCGTCTTTGGCGTCAACAATAACTACAGGGAATGCGACACTATCGCTGGCTGCCAGTAGTTTTCGGAGAGCATCGATAAGTAACCACTCGCCAAATCCTTTTCCTTTGTAGCGCTCATCTACAGCTAAGCGGGCAATCAAACCACCAGAGGTAGATGATTGGTGTTTTTTCTGCAGTTGGTCGGGTAATGCTTTTAAATCAATTGGTGTCATTGTTAGCGTGTAAAAGCCAATGATATGCGAGCTATCGTTATCATCTTCTAGAACGAAAGTTCGCGTGTTGTCTTTCTTTGCTTGTTGGCTCGCCATTACTTTCAGATAGTTATTGAGAGGTTCAATGCCACAGTTGAATCGGTTTCTATCATGTTTTGCTTTTTCTAGAAGTACCGTATTCATTATTGAGTTTTGCTCTCGTAACGTCCAGAAGCCGCTTTCAATTTTGAGTTTATTGTCGCAGGACGGTCTAAAGCGTCCATCAGTAACATGGCATCAGCTTGGCTAAGTTTTAGTGCTTGCTCACGTTCAATGACTTGTTTTGCTTTTTCGATAGCAGCGCTTAGAACAAATGAGTTGATACTAGACATACCAGCAATTGCAGCTGCTTTTGTCAGTAGGTATTGTGTCTCTACATCAACCCTAGCCGTGATGCGAGGTAAAGTAGTCGCCATAATGTGATCTCCTCTGTGTCAAAATGTCACATGCGTATTATGGTCTTAAAATGAGCAATAAGCAATTGTTGTGTCACTTTGGCACACAAACTAACAATAAAGATTAAGGTATTGCGTAGCCAACACTAAATCCCGGGTGCTGAACAAGCCCGACGCCTCTTTATAGAGTAAATTGTACGATTTGGTTGAATAACCAATGAATAACCAAAAAATAACCAAGACACCCACACTTTTGTAATTTCCTGCCCTGCGGTCTAGGCTTCCTTTATCATGGATGATCAGGGAGTCAGCCAACATGCCAAGGGCTAGGAAAACGCAAGTCAGCTTGACCGATACACAGTATTACCACTGTGTATCGCGTTGTGTGAGAAGAACCTTTTTATGCGGTAAAGATCCGCTAACGGGGCAGTGTTTCGAACACCGACGAGCATGGGTGGAGCAACGGCTGCTGTTTCTTGCCAACGTATTTGCGATTGATATCTGTGCTTACGCGGTGATGAGTAATCATACTCATGTGGTATTGCATGTGGATACTGAACAAGCTAAAACGTGGTCACAGGAAGAGGTGATCACCCGCTGGCATCGGGTGTGTAAGGGTAACTTTCTGTCTAACACCTGGCTGGATGAAAACCTGCGCAACCAAATGGATAGCGCACAGCGACAGGCGGTCGAGCGTATCGCAGAAGACTGGCGGAAACGGCTACATGATATCAGTTGGTTTATGCGTTTACTTAATGAACCCATTGCGCGCCAAGCCAATAAAGAAGACGGCTGTACCGGACGTTTTTGGGAAGGGCGCTTTAAATCTCAAGCCTTGTTAGATGAAGCGGCGCTTGTCGCTTGTATGGCTTACGTTGATCTTAACCCCGTTCGGGCGGGCATCGCGACAGCGCCAGAATCCTCAGCCCATACCAGTATTAAAAAGCGCGCCAATGCTGCCAAATCAAGCTACCAGCCGAAGACCTTACTCCCTTTTGTGGGAAATCCCCGAGCCAATATGCCCAAAGGCTTACCTTTTGCGTTTACTGACTATTTATTACTTGTCGATGAAACAGGGCGTACCATTCGAGATGGAAAACACGGCTACATATCAAAAAGCGCATTGAATGTAATTTCCCGTCTTGGCCTGAGTGAAGAAAATTGGTTGGAATTAGCCTGCCATTTAGAGCAAAACTTCTCTGGTGCCATCGGTAAAGAACACATGTTGCGTGAGTACCATCACCATATTGGCCAGCAACGAACTCAAGGGGTAAGCGCCAGTCGACGACTGTTAAGAGTGGCTTGATAAATCACATTGTGACAGCTTCATTTCGACTCGCCATTTGGCTGGGTTTTGTCGTGCAAGAAATTGACGTAAATTGCCATGTAATAGCACTGAGTTCAAAAATATGGATGCAGGTGGTTGATGTAACGGGGAAAGGCTGAGAAAAATAATGTCTGAAGAAAGGCTGCTGTTAACGGTTTTTATCATGGGTGTCATCGTAAAAGAGCCCTGTTGACATTAGGTAGGCGATGCTATTTTGATACGTAAAAGGATTTCATATGTTCGGTTTTATCTTGATTGCTTTATTTGGTCTGTATGTTTCAATCACGAGTATTATTGAACAGAATGTCATGTTTATATTGCTAGGGCTTTTTCTTTCTGCAGATATATTCATTGGCATTTATTACTTAGTAAAAAAGAAAAGCTTCTTTTACAGGTTCAATAAAACAAAGTAACTATTTAATTAAGTCACACACAACGGGAAAACATTTGAGTTAGGGCTGTAGGCGTAGAAGCCCGCATTTTTGTGCTTTGCGCTGTTCGATTTATCTCTCAGAGACAAAATACATCAAAGTTGGTGTGTTACCCTTTAGGGGAAGCCATTAAGGATTGAAAATGCCTAAAATAAGACTATCAGGTCCCGCATTAGTAGATAGCGGGAAGAATAATGAAGATGGAACCATCGTACTGGTAACAGATAGCGACGTGTTAACGTCGCTCAATGGGCTTGTCTATGACGATGAAATGTTCTCTGACTATCTGGCGGATAGCGAAGCCTTTGCTGAAATAGCAGATATCGTATCAGGTGGAATATTACGATTTCAATACGACCCGTCTTCAGAATCGCTGGTCGGCGATATTGATTACGAGGTCGCGAGGGGGCTATCTGATGAAGAAAGTGCAATGCTCGTCGAATATACGGTTGATCAACTCGTGGAGGGCATTGGTTCTAGTTTCTCTCAAGAAAGGCTGTTAAACGGATTGGTTGCCCCGTTTATGCACGATGAAGAACTCGTCGTCATTCAAAGCCACTAACAAGGCCATAAACGACGTAGTGATGCGAAACGGTGTTTTCGATTTGTTCCCTTGATGACCACGACTTACCTGATAACGTATCATGGTAGGGAGCGCACTTATCACCATGATCTTAAAAAGGCAGCATAAAATGACGGTATATCAAAAAATGGCAATGGGACTGGGGTCTGGTTTGCTTGTCGGTTCAGTTTCTACTGTGTTACCGAGTGTGCAGTTTTGGTGTTTTGTCGCGGGCTTAAGCTTATTGAATTACGTTATTGTGACGAAGAAAAAATAACGCAATCAATGTATTGTTTGTGGTGCCGCTGCTCCTATGCGGTTGTGGTATCTCAAAAGTATGGCGGTGTATGGCGTATTTCACGGTGTGTGGCGTGGGTATCCTCTTGCCCAAGTGCGCTTGAGAGAATGTCGGCAAGCCTATGTTCACATTGCGGAGCACGATAAGCGTAAACGTAAAAAGCGCGACTATTGTGATGTGTGTTCCGACCCCATGTCAGCGTGCGATGTGACCGAGTGTGTACCAAGCAAATCTTGCGATATGCCTGATTTACCCTGTGACTGTTCGTTATAGGCTTACGGTCGTCGATGGTTGTACCTTCTTACCCATGGTTGCACTTGAAGATACCCACAGCGAGTACAATGGCAGATGTTAGTCGCTTGGCGGTGACGCCTTCATATACAGAGTGCAAGCGTTGCAAGAACCTGAGATCACCCCCTGAGTTTTGCGTAGAAGCCGCTGTTAGGCGGTGGAACCCGTTGTTCTTGTATGCCGAGCGTGGATACTGGGTGCTTGCTGAATGTCATGAATGACGATGTGTGATTAACAGGAGTGATGGAATGAAAGGTGCTGGCGGTACATCCGGTGGGATTGGCCACTTTTTTATTGGCTTAATCATGATGTGTGGCGGTTTTTACCTGCTGTTCAATGCCATTACCGTGTCATCAAGTTTTGGACTGGGGTCGCGGTTGTACGGTGTTTCTGCCTTTGGATCGAGCATCGGTATTACTGGCGGGATGGTGATGATCCCATTTATGTTCGGCATTGGTTTTGTGTTTTTTAACAGTAAAAGCATTATGGGGTGGCTGCTGTCTATTGGCTCAATGACTGCGCTTATTTTCGGTGTGATCTCTTCTATTCGCTTCAGTTTTAAAACGATGACCGCCTTTGAGCTTATCGTTATTCTGGTTTTGGCTATCGGTGGATTAGGGGTATTTTTGCGCTCACTGAAAACGATTGATAAACAATACAGTTGAGTGTAATGGATGAGATTGTCCATGTATTTATTGTGATAATGCTACACATTAAATGAGAAAGACAAATGGGAATGGGGTTGCTCTATTTAGGTGTTATATATGCCGCAAAATTCGGCGCTGTTGGCCTTTGTTTGGGGCTGTTGGCTGCTTATGTATTGAAGCAATATTCAGGAAAAAAAAGTGGCCATCAAGTCTGCATCATTGCATTGGGTATATTGCTATCGGTATCCGTGGGGTTTGTGTACGGGGTGAGTGCGGCGAGCCGTGCATTTGGGATAACGTGATGGGTTCTCAGTCTCGACATGCCTGACGTTGGCTGGGTGAGGTATCTTGCAGTGGAGAGAATAAACAGGCTCGTATCGCTCGCAAAAGTGTCAATAAGTCACTGCGACCCCGCATACAGGGAGTGTATCTTGATCGCTCTTCGTTATATCAATCTGTAGTGGGAGTGTGACGTTGGTGCGTGATGGCGGACGAAGGCCGTCACGGACGCTGTCACTCTTGGAGAAGTCAATTTATGTTAAAAAGATTTGCGTCCGAAGCATTAGGATTAAGTGACATTGGAAAAATCATCTCACCCAGCGATTTTGATAAGGTCGATGCCGATGATTACATTTTTCATGAAGACAATGAGAAAATTTATTTTCTGATCAAGTCTAAAAAAGATGAATATTGCTTTACCAATCGTGCACTGCTGCATGTCGATGGTGAGTCCGCTATCAGCTCGAAACGCACGTTAAAGCGCTATGAATATTCACTCAACCGTGTGAAAAATGTGCTGCTGGAAACGGCGGGCACGGTTGATCTCGACGTGGAGATCAAATTTGTCATCGGGGGCTGTGACTTCTCGATTGATGTGGATAAGCAACAGCTTGAGCAGTTGAAAGACCTTTATAAAGCCCTGTTTGAAATTTCACGCGCACAGACACTGAATGCGGACAAGTTGGAAGATGCCATCAAGTCATTAACCATCGCGTCCTCTTCCATTGGTCGCTTGTCGACCGGAGGCACCGCGTCAGATGAGTTCGAGCAGATCACTCAGTTTGCCTTCCAATATATGGGCGTGGCGAAAGAAAACTTCGTTCGTGAAGATTTCTCTGAGATGTTTGATAAATACATCAATAATTAGTGTTAACCCGTCTAATACAAGGAGAGTGACATGGCTAAATATCAATTTTTCTGCAAGCCCGAATCAAACCGACGCGAATTCACGTATTTGGATATGGAAAGCAATACGTTTACTCAGGAAAAAGCCCAATTACTAGAGTTGGGCTTTGAGGTAGAAGATGATGTGTTTTATGCGGACTCGCTGGAAGAGGCCGTAGACAAGTTTAAATCAAACATGTTATCGCCGGCCGGAGACTATGCCAATTCCACCCCAGCAGGTGGCGTTGCGACTTTCTTATTTGAGTCTTACAAATCGTTGTTTGGCAAAAAGAAATAACCCACATATGACGCCAATTGAAATTGGTCAAGCGTATGATCAAATCACTGAACAGTGGAATGATGATGCTTTTGACCGCCGTAATGGCATTGCCCAGCATGAAAAAGCCATCAGGTTCGCGAAACAACGCGGTCTGGCATTGGACATTGGGTGTGGCCCGACCGGACGCATCATGGATGTTCTTTTAGAGGCTGGCTTTGCGCCTACCGGATTGGATGTTTCTACCGAGATGTTGGCCTTGGCGCAACGGCGTCATCCTCAATTGCTCTTTGTACAGGCGGACATCTGTGAATATACACTGATGGAGAAGTACGATTTTATCACTGCGTGGGACAGTATTTGGCACATTCCACTTAGCCAACAAGCCGCGGTGATGGGGAAAATTGTTGCCAGTCTCAATGTTGGTGGGATTTTCATCTTTTCTTTTGGGGGGACCGATGAAGCAGGGGAGCATACTGATAATTACATGGGGCCAGAGGTGTATTACTCCTCACTTGGTACGCAGGGCTTTCTCCGGGTATTGATGGACTTGGGGTGTTTGATTCGTCATGTAGAATTTGACCAGCACCCTGAGTTACACACCTATATGATCGTTGAAAAAGCGTAAACTGTCAGGCTGATTTTTGATGATGGCAGGGGGGCGGATTCAGCCCTTATCGAGAAGATGCGGGGTGCATTACAGCGGTATTTGGGGTATAAGCATGGCATATCAACGCGTGTGTTGAGTCGCAGGCACTAACGAACAGAGAGTAAGCGTATATGGCGGTTTTAGAGATTTTGACCATTCCCGATCCAAGACTGAAAATCAAAGCGGAAGCTGTGACGGACATTGATGCCGTTCAGACTCTGATTGATGACATGTTGGAGACCTTGTACACCACAGGCAATGGTGTTGGCTTGGCATCGACGCAAGTCGGCCGCAAAGAGGCGGTGGTGGTTATTGACTTGTCAGATGAACGTGATCAGCCGTTGGTGTTGATCAACCCTGAAGTCGTTAGCGGTGAAGAAAAGGTCGCAGGCCAAGAAGGGTGCCTGTCAGTACCGGACTACTATGCCGATGTGGAGCGTTATTCTTCTGTCGTGGTAACGGCATTGGATCGTCAAGGTCAGCCGCTGACGATTGAAAGCAGTGACTTTCTTGCCATCGTTATGCAGCATGAGATCGACCATTTAGGCGGTAACTTGTTCATTGATTATTTGTCACCCCTGAAGCGACAAATGGCGATGAAGAAAGTGAAGAAGCACCTGAAAACGCAGGGCTGATTAGCGAGTCGGCTAAGCTAAGCTAGCCGATACAAGCAAAAAAAAAGCACAGCCAAAAGGCTGTGCTTTTTTTCGCCGTTATACCCACGCTCATGGGATAAGGCGAAAGCGTGGAGACAGATTAGGCGTTAGCCAGTTTCTTCTCTAGGGCTTCTGCATCAACAGGCTTTGTGATGAACGACAGGAAGACTGCCACTGCCATCATTGCCGCACAGATTGTGTAAGCCAGTGTGTATGTACCCGTTGTATCAACCGCGACAGCAGCAACGACAGGACCGATGAAACCACTCACACCCCAAGCGGTGTATAGCACGCCGTAGTTTGCGCCGTAGTTTTTCAAACCGTAGTAGTCAGCAGTGATAGATGGGAATACAGCAAGTAGCGTACCGTAACCTACACCTGCCAGTGCCGCACCGATCATCAGTGTGAAGTCATTGGTGAACGTTGCGAACAACGCCATGTTGATACCCTGCATGATGAACGCGATCATCAGTGTTTTCACACCACCGATCTTATCAGACAGCATACCCGCAGCCACACGGCCACCAGAGTTGAAGATAGACAGAATAACAACCAAGTAAGCCGCTTGCGTGATGTTCGCTTGCTGAGCCGCGATAGAGGTGATGTTACCGATAACCATCAGACCAGCAGATGATGCCAGCGCAAACATAACCCACAGAGAGTAGAACTGTGGTGTTTTCATCATTGCACGCCAGTTAATATCAACAGGCTTCGTTGATTTACCCGCTGCGCTAGCAGGAACCGCAGGGGTGTAGTCTGCAGGTGGGTTGTTGATTGTACACGCTAGCGGTACAGCGATAAGCAGCACAGCCACACCTAGGATAAGGAAGCTGGTGTTGATGCCGTAAGTGCTGATCAGCATAGACGTTAGTGGTGCCAAGTAAACCGCAGCAAGACCGAAGCCCGCAGCGATCAGGCCATTTACCAAGCCTTTCTTAGACGGGTGGAACCATTTCATGGCAGAGGGCGCAAGACATGCGTAGCCGAAACCGATACCACAACCTGTCATCAGGCCGAAGGTCACGATAAGCAACATTGGAGAAGTCGCAAAGCTTGAGATGATCATACCAAGGCCGACCATCACAGTACCTAGGATAAGGATACGGCGAGGACCCATACGGTCTTGTAGTACACCTGCGATTAGCAGTGATGCTGCAAAGGTGATCACTGCAACGGTATAAGGCATAGATGCGTCAGCATTTGACCAACCAAGGTCAACCACTAGCGCTTGTTTGAATACACTCCATGCGTACAAAATACCCATACACAGGTTGATACAGAAACCTGCCAACAGGATCTGCATAGCTTTATCGATTTTTTTCATGTTGTTCTCTGTCACGACGACGAAAGCAGTCCGGGCGATACCGTACTGCGCCTACTCTAAATTTTTTTGTCTTTATCAACAAAAGTTGTATTGCTGCTAAAGGTGCGCGGATTCTAACAACTATTTTCTAATAGGAAACCGTTTGACACACATCGTTACAATTGCGCTGCGTTGTTCTTGAGTTGTTCATAACATATTTATGTTTTCTTTGTTGATAATTCAGAGTGTTAGTGAATGTGTCAATTGATAGTCGCGCGCGGCGAATGTGTAACGAAGTGTGGCCATTGTGCAAATAATGCACGATGGCCACGCAAGGAGCGGTATTCGCCGGAAATAGGGAGGGCTAATTAGAAAGAATACCGTACAGTTTATCTTTGAGTTGAAGGCGTTCTAGTTTGAGTTGGGTGAAATGGGTGTCATCGGTGGGGACGTTGTTGCCTTCAAGACCGCGTATTTTGTGGTCGAGGTGGTGGTATCGGTCGGACATCTGTTTAAAGTGCTGGTCGCTGTTCTTCAACTCCTTGATCTTGTCGTGCAATTCAGGAAATTCGATAAAGAGTGCGTGATTCTCACCTAACATTGTCAGTACTCCGTCGGTTCGTCTTTAAACATACCGCATAGAACGGTTGCGGATAAGGTTTCCTCGTTGCGTTTTCAACGTGGATAACCGGATAGATGCGCTCCCTTAACGTGTCACCGTGAAGCAGATGGTCAGGCTGTTGTCGGACTCTTGTTGTTATTCTCGTTGCTATCGACGTTTCAATACGCTAACAGATTAATCATAGATCCAGATCGCCAAAACAGAAAAGGCCAAGTCTAAGACTTGGCCTTTTTGTCGGGCATGCATGACCCACGGTGTGTGGGTTGCACACTACTGAATGAAGCTGATGTAGGTCTGCAGAATAATCAGGTTCGCGATATCAATGAAGAACGCACCTACGATGGGCACCACCATAAAGGCTTGTGGAGAAGGGCCGTTACGCGAAACCAGTGAACCCATGTTCATCACGGCTGTTGGCGTCGCCCCCATACCAAAACCACAGTGGCCACCGGCAATAACCGCAGCATCGTAGTTTTTACCCATGATGCGGAACGTCACAAAGTAGGCAAATACCGCCAACACAATGGTCTGTACTGCCAGAATCGCCAACATTGGCAGCGCCAACCCGAGCAATTCCCATAGCTGTAGGCTCATGAGTGCCATTGCTAAGAACAGGGATAGCGAAATGGTACCCAACGCATCCACGGTTTCATGGTTGATTTTATAGACTTTGGTGGACTCACAAATGTTCGTGATGAATACACCAATGAACAGTGAATACACAAAATCAGGGATACGCAGCCAGCTAATACCGAAGCTGTCGATCACTTCTTTGACGTGCGCGGCACCCGCAACACAGATCAGAAGAATGAAGAGGGTTTCAATCGTATTTTTTGACGTAATACGGTCTTCTTCATATTCACTGTATGTGACGAGATCAGGGTGATCGATGTGGTGGTTTTCACAGGCGCCACCGAAGTCTGATTTCAAGTTGAATTTATCGATCAGGCGTTGTGCAACAGGGCCTCCGATAATCCCCCCCATGACCAGGCCGAACGTGGCAGCAGCCATCGACAGTTCCAGTGTCTGTAGACCGTAGTTATCCGCAAAGGTTTGCGACCACGCAGCACCGGTACCGTGTCCACCGGATAAGGTGATGGAACCCACCATTAAGCCCAGCAGTGGATCGAGCCCCAGCAATTTACTCATGCTGACACCCACGGCGTTCTGGATAATGATGAACAGTGTGGCGACACCCAGGAACAAGAAGACGCGAGAACCCCCTTTGGCCAAAAGTTTGAGACTAGCGGCAAGACCAACAGTGGCAAAAAACATCTGCATTAATGTGTCTTTCAAGCTGAGCTGGAAAGTAATGTCGTAACCTTGAGTGTGCATGATCGTAATAACGATAGCGACAATCAGTCCGCCCACAATGGGCTCTGGAATATTGTACTTCCGTAATACCTTAACTTTGCTATTAATGAAGTAGCCAAGAAAAAGCACAATAATCGCAATGAGAAACGAATCAAGTTCGCTTACTTGTATTATAGAGTTCATGATTATGTCTTTTCATTGTTTTTTTAGAAGGCAAGTTTACTCCCTAAAAAGGCGGCTGCCTATATTGCCATTTTTCCATCAATAGTGTAGGCGTTGCATTTCTGTTTTGTTGTTTTTGTTTGTTTTTCTGTGTGCTCTTTTTGAAAGTGAAAATGATTGAGCTGTTGTTGTAATGGGCTTGTTGCGCGCTGTGATTTGATGCGGAGGGCTTGTTAATAAGGGTGAAACTGCCCCTGACAGGGCAAATCAAGTGGATGGTTAACGCAAATCAGCGGGCTATTTGTGTTTTCTGTAAAAGGAATAGTCACTTAGCCGAATATAAGAAAGAATATTGCTTGTAAGTGAGATGTTACGCTTCACTTGCCATCGKTCAAATTTTATTCAGTGAGTGTGCATTTCTCGGATTGTGGTAAAGT
>NZ_JAKJSN010000092.1:0-12473 GCF_050337005.1 Photobacterium japonica
GTTCATCGCCATTTTGATTGCTTTCACGAATTTTGGACCTATAACGATGGTGCAAATAATTAAGGGACACACCCTAATATTGTCATAACAAGGAAAGAAATGTGAATAAAGTTGATACCGTTAAACATCTTTGGTCAATATTTAGCTCCGGCGACTATGAAAGCTCTAAATCGCTGTTTAACGAAAAATTAAAAGTTATATGGCCAACCAGCCGAGAATACTACGAAAGTATCGACGAGTTTATTGCCGTCAATGAGGTGTTTGGTAAAGATTGGACGTTTGAAGTCAGGTATGCAGAGAGCACGGATTCAAACAAAGTGATCAGTATTGTTTACGTTACCAGTCCCTCTTGCCCAAATAGCTTTTATGCCACCAGTATATTTACATTTGTATCAGACAAAATTGAAACAATGGAAACGTACTGGGCATTTGAGGATAGTCAGCCGGATTGGCGCAAGGGGTTAAGTAAGGTTTACTAAGCACGATGAGGTTATTGGGCTGCGTATTCAGTCATGAAACAAGAAACATAATGAAAAAGGCCACTAAAAAGTGGCCTTTCATCAATCTATTATCAACGTTATCTTGTCATTTCAGAAAGTCTGAAATCACTCTTTGCCAAACACGTTGTTTTCTTGCTCTTGTACGCGGATGAACGTGGTGCGCTTAGTTAGCTCTTTCAGCTGCGCTGCGCCAACGTACGTACAGGTTGAGCGTACGCCGCCCATGATGTCTTGGATGGTGAAATCAACCGAACCACGGAAAGGCAATAGCACGGTTTTACCTTCAGCCGCGCGGTAAGTTGCTACGCCGCCTGAGTGCTTGTCCATCGCGCTCTGGCTAGACATGCCGTAGAATTACATAAAAAACATATAAAACCTTGAAAATCAATAGCTTGAATTTGAAATCAATGGCTTATAAGTGGCTGTAAAACCGAATATTATGGCATATTAGTGAGTAATGACGACGAACGTCGCCATTTTGTCGCCACTATTATGAGCTGTGATTGGTGAGATTGTGCAGGGGGTTTTTGGTGATTGCTTCAGAAAGGTGCTCGGGGGCAAAGTGCGCATAACGCATTGTCATACTGATATCAGCGTGACCCAGAATGTCGCGAAGCACAAGGATATTTCCGCCGTTCATCATGAAATGGCTGGCAAAAGTATGGCGCAAAACATGCGATGCTTGGCCAACTGGCAAATCTAGGTCTAATTTGTTTTTTAGTAAGTAACAAAATGGCGTGTAGCACTGCTCAAACAGTTTGCCGGATGTCGGTTTATAGACTTCATCATAAAGGGCTTTGCTGATCGGAACCGTTCGGTTTTTTCCGCTCTTGGTATTAGTGAAAGTCACTTTATATTGTGATAGCTGGCTGCCGCGCATTAAAGCGACCTCATTCCACCTTGCCCCTGTTGATAAACAGAGCTTGATGATTTTCAACATGTCCGGGTTTGGGTGTAAGGCTACCTGCGCAAGCAGTAAGTGAAGTTGTTCTGTCGTCAGGAAAGACATTTCCCGCTCTTTTTCTTTTAGCGGTTTGATTTGCTCCAGTGGGTTAGGGGCCGTCCACTCACCAAGTTCACGCAGTTTATTAAAAATGGCTTTGAAGCGAGCCAGTTCAGAGTTGCAAGTGGCAACACTGACGCGATCTTTCTGCCAACGGCGATCAACAAAGTTAATGTTGCCGGCTAAACGTTGCTGTCGATATTCAGCGTACATTTTTCCTGTTAGCTTGATGGCCAGTGGGTTTCCCATGGCTTCAGCCATATGGCGCATTTTGCTGTGAATCACATGGCCTTGCATGAGACTGATGCCGTAAAGCGTGAACCATCTGTCGACCACGTCCAGTAAGTAGCGATTGTCGTCTTTCTCACCAAGCCAAGGTTTATCATCCACCTCGTTCATAGTGAAGCGTTCAAAAGCAAGCGCTTCGCCTTTGGTGGCGAAGCGCTTGCGGATGCGTTTACCGGTTCGGCCCTGTGGGTAGCACTCACAGAGCCACGGTTTTTTGTTGTTGTCTTTTAGGTTTCGGATCGCCATTAGATACCTGTGTTTATATCCAGTGTTTTTGTTAGGTTAGCAGAGCAGGTATCAGAGGTGAATAGTGTTATAAAGCAATAGTCAATAGATGTATTGTTGGGAAGTTTCTTATGATCTGTTTTAGCTTCTTCATACATCAGAATTGAAAAAAAACAAATCATTTTAGGGCTTAAGTTTGATCACTGTTGCTTTCATAAGATATAAATTTTGTTGTGAGTTGAATCGAAAAACTAACTGATTTATAAAGTTATATTCCGAAATGTATAAAAATTCGGATATGAATGTATGATAATCAAGCTGATGTATATGAGCTTAAGGAAAAAATTTGGACCAGCGATTGCATGAATTTTTTGATGATGTAGAGCCGACGACGACTTCAAATGACGCTCTGCTGCAAAAGTTAGCTAAAGGTAGCGAATTTTCATTAGGAAATGATTTTTTTGATGAGATTCTGATGTTTGATGACCTATTGCAACAGAATCAAATTGAAGATGATGTGTATAAACGAATGGTTCTTGCTAGAGAGATAGCTCTTATTGAGCATCTAGATAGTACTTTTAAGTTCCATGAGCTTATTGAATGTGATGGTGAAAGGGAACAGATTAGGCAAAAAATACTAGATGAGCTGGTAAATCATACAATCCCCAAGAACGATGATGATATTAAGATCGGATTTGGTGGTTGTAAGCCAAGGAATCGGGTTCGGTATAATAGAAAAGCAATCATTCTATTAGGGTTACCTGCATCAGGAAAGTCAACAGTTGCACAAGTTATGTCAGATATGCAAGGTGCTTACATTGTTGACTCTGATTTTGCTAAGAGAAAGTTTCCAGAGCTAGCATTTCCGAATGGTGCCAGTTGGACTCATGAAGAGTCTGATGATATTGCAATGTCAGAATTTGATGGATTGTTTGCAAAGTGCCTCAGCGAAGATGCCAATATGGTAATACCTAAGATTGGTTCAAAGGCGGACTCAATTAAGAGGCTATATACAATACTGAAAGGCTTTGACTATGATGTATCGATTGGCTTGGTTTGGTTAGAACCACAAAAGGCCTTAGCAAGGGCAATCAAAAGGTATCAATCGTCTAAGCGCTATATTCCTATACTAAAAATTACAGAGGAATACGGATCTAAGCCACTTGAGGTCTATACTCAGTTGCTGCGTGAACTCGATTTAGAGAGTCATGTTCACCTTTCTAGTGATGTTGAAATTGGTGAACCATACCGCATTGATGACATGAGTATTAATTGCGCTTGGTGGTAGTAAAAACTATACTGGTTGTTAGGAGGACTATGGTATGAATAGAACACAACGTATTGCTGCAGCTAGAGCTCGTTTGTTAAGTCGTTACCCAGATCGTGACGAAGTTGAAGTTAGAAGAATGGAATCTTTCCGCGGGCTATCTAAAGATGAACTGAAAAGACGCTTTGAAGATGCTGCCCGGGAAAGAGGAATTCGAGTACGTGATGAGCAAGAAAGAGAGCTAACAGCTAATTAATCACATAGTCTAGTTAAAAAAAGAGCACTTTGTGCTCTTTTTTTGTTAGGGTTTGTAATCTTTATTCAACTCTCCGGGGAAATAATGCTTTCTTTTTATCCAAACAAAACCTTCCCCTTTTGATATGACGGCTACATCAATAGGTCCACCGACTGAATCTAGGCCGTTTGATACTTTTCGTTTGAATGCAGTTAAATTTACTAGAGACTCTGCCATATAAGCGAGTTCATTCTTTGGTAAGTGTTCAATCATCTCTACAACTTTATTTACATGTTCACGTTGTACATATGTTTGAAATTTGTTATTTAACTGACGGCATTTAGTGATTTCTGCTCGAGTGAATTCTTTCTCTACTTCTTTTCTTACTTTTTTATCTGGAATTTTTGCTATTATTGGTTCTACAGCTTCTTTTATACTGTTCCTGTAGCTTTCGAATAATTCTTCATATTTGATTGCTGTTGAATTACATATTCCCTGCATAAAAGATTCGACCTCAGCTCTTTGGGCAAAAGCAATTAACCCTGCTGAACTACCATCACTAACTGAGTTTCGTTCATTATATGACTTTTTTAGTTTACCTAAAGACATTCCATGGACATCAAATGAAAATGTGCTAGGAAAGAATTCTTTATCGCCATATCCAGCAAAGACGACACCAGTGAAGTCAAAAGTAAATGGGTCTGGTTTCAGTGCTTGTTCTGAACAGTATTTTAAAACAGATTCATAACACTCTGAATCTAAATTTAGTTCATACTCATCTAATAGGGATGTTACAAACTCACTAATTTCATCTGAAAGTATGATTGTGTCTGATTCATCAAAATTATCAAACAATTCTATGCTACTTGTCACATCGAGTAGTAATAAAGCAGCTTTTAAAAAAGCCTCATCTAAAGTATGTCCGTCATCGGTAAAATCAGTTGATAAATCAGCGATTTTTTCAATTGAATTAATGCATGATAATTCTATTGAGCTATTACGTTCAAATTCACTTAATTGAGTTGAAATTTGATTATAGAATTGTTGTGTAAAATTAAAAAAATTATTGGCGTAATCAGTCAATTTATCGTAACAATCATTCTGACATTCCTTTCGATATTGCTTAATTATGATCTCCCAAGGAACTCCGCTAAGCTGACTTGAGCCATGTATCATTATCCCTATTGGGTGTTTTTTTGTTAATGCGAAGAGTTTCTCAGCATTATTAAAGACCTTGTTAGAGTTTTCTCCATTTATTGATGCTGCAGAATCGGCTGCAAGCGAAATAGCTGATCTATTATATACGGCTACTTCAGCTGTCATAAATAATCCTTATTTATCATATGAATAATTTCAAAAATCATGCCTTTGCCATTGTCATCACAACGCGCCCAAGCACTTTGATATCACCTTCAGCCACTTCAACCGAAGAACTACCAAAACTAAGAGCTAACCTTTGACCTGGCAATCTTTGCATCTGGTTGATAGATACAGAACCATCAATATCAATAAGGTAACGACCAGACGTTGGATTCGTTTCAGATGTATTAATCAACATCAACTCAGAATCTAACTCAACCAGCCTTGTTTGCTCAGCATCTAGGTTGTAGTAACCCAATAATGTCTTATCAAACGTCATTACAGAATTTTCAGTAAGCATGCCATTACTGATGAACTCTTTTGTTATGGGAACTGATGTATCAACAGGTGTTGAAGTGTCTTCAAATGGTTCCCCTTCACCCAAAGCGACATACTTCAATGATGCACCAGTCGCTAGGCAAACTCGAACCACAATCTCATAAGCAGTCATATTGCGTCGATGCCAAGTCGAAATCGTCGTTCTTGGTACCTCTATTAAGTCAGAAAGAACAACTAAGTTTGCTGCCCCTGTCACATTTAATAGTCTGTCTGTGAAATCCTTACCTCCGCTGTAGTCAAATGGCGGTATTTTGGCTTGATTCATACTCATATTAGAACTACCATAGTCAATGTCGTCAGATGGTGAGTAATCTGACTGATGTAAACCGAAGTTAGACGAATTCAACTCTCAAGGATATCACTATGAGCCAATTTAACGTAGCGATTGAGTCACCTTTTGTCACAGTGGAACGCTATAGCCTCCTTACGGGGATGAAGGAAAAGACCATCATCGATTACATCCGTAAAGGAAAAATCATCATCAAAAAGAAAGAACTGCCACGTGAGAAGCCACTTATCAACATGCATGCCATGCACCAAATCGCGATGCGTGAAGCAGAGCAGCGGGTGGCCTAATGCGTGTACGCAAATGCAACCTTTCAAACCCCATGCCAGCTATCACCCTCAATGGCCATCTTGGTGGATTCATTGAAGTGAAGCCGGGCGTGTTTATGCAACCAAGCAAAGCGCAAGTGAAACCTGCATCTCGCCAAGTGTCGAATTTACTGCGAGTTTGCTGTCATCGCGTGCGCATGTTCTTCATTTGAATAATTGCACAGTGGGGAAGTTATTCAATGTATGCAGTTGAGCAGCCCAAACAAGACGCATTTGACGCAGCCTGTATCCGATTTGCAGAACAAGAGTGTCTTGAGCAAATCGCAAACGACGTTGCAATGAAGCCTCAAATGCTTCGCAACAAGCTGAACCCCAATCAGCCGCACCAATTGACCGTGCGCGAACTGGTGACAATCAGTAAGCACAGCGGTAATGAAGGCCTAGTCAATAGCGTGTTGCTTGAGTTGGACATGACTGCAGTAAGGCTGCCAGCCCGTAACACCCACGGCAAGCCACCTGTTATGGCAGCAATGGCTATCAATACCTGTGCTGGCGACATTAGTCGAAGCCTTTGTGAAGCCGAAAGTGATCAGCGGCTAACACGCCGCAAGAAAGATGAAATTGTTAGCAAAGCCCAAGACGCAATGCGTGAACTGGTGATGCTAATGAGTGAAGTAGAGAACCGTTGTCAGGGAACGACACCGTTTGTGTCTATGTGTACCGAAGTTGTGATGAACGGTTTACCCATTCCCGGATTGGTATAAGGAGAGTCACCATGGCACAAGCTAAAGCAAAACCTGCTGCGCCATCTGCGGCCGAGTCGTTGGCAAATATCCATGCATTATTTAATGCCCAATCACGCGGCGGCATGATGTATGACCATCTGCCACAAGAAGTACGCGCGACATTGTGTTTTGGGGCGCGATTAAGCCGCAACCACGTATCAATGAAATTGGCCGACATGAACGATGTCGACCGTGCCAAGTTACACCGCACCATCAATAAGTTGGGTGAGTCACTCAAGAACCTGCAGTCTTGCCCTTTATCTGAGTTCCATTAGTCAGCCGCTCGATGTGTTAGCCCAGTTCGCTGGGTACTTTTTTCGTCTAAAGGTTAGGAGAAGACCATGGATAACCAAACCGTAACAGCACTGGAAGTATTGGAGGAAGCCAAATCCGTTCGCGCCGAAACACTCGAAATGATGCAACGCATTAAGGATGAGCAAGCCGAAAATGCGAAATTATTAGAACTCAGTCAGAAGTCTATTTTGTTGGCATTAGGCCAAACCATCACGCTAGAACCTAAAGATTATCAGGGTAGCCTTATGAGGATAGCTGAGCAGCTCGCCAGTGAATCTGGCCAGCTTGCAGCTAACCTACGTAAGCGTAATAAGCCGAATATCTCAACCGGTCAGCGCAATTGCCATGATGCGATGTTGGGGATTATGCAGCTCGCTATGTTAAATCATGACGTTCTATATATTCATGCTAACTACTCACCAAATGCGAATTGTTTTGATATTAATGCGGCTCCACTTGGTTGTCGATACGAGCAATCATCAGATTATATTTACACCTTTAGTGTCTATGTTGATCTGGATGAAGATGCACTTGAGCAGATCTTGGCCGCCGAAGATAAACTGATAGAGCTGATTGCTGAAGCCAAAGATAAGGTGGAGGTGGCAGCATGAGCCTTTCAACCAATCAACTCATTACGATGCTGCGTGACGGTTTGCAAGAGTCTGCCGATTGTATTGATTGTGCACTCGGTAGTATTTCAGTTGCAGGCCGTTCGACGGCAGATGCTCAACGCCAGGTTGATGCATCCCTTGCGATGGTTAAAGAGGCTGATAGTTATTTATCCGCTCAGCCTCGCTTAAATAGCGCCGATTATCTGAATCAGCTTACGGCTATTCGTAGCTGCATTCGTGTATTGCAAAAAGCCCGCCTTGATGCCTTTGCTAATGACGCGGACTTGGCACAACGTGCACCGATCCTGTTTGAAAGAGTCAATTCACAGCCAACCCCAACACGTTGCAATTTCACGATGGGTATCCAGCTGCTGCAGCAAGCTGAGATAGATCTGAAAAAAGACCTCAAGGAATTGGGGAGAACAGCATGATGAATTATCTCGCGGTATTTCTTGGCGTAGACGGTGGCATCACCCGCAATGCCAAAACGGAAGAGGTGATGAACCTGCAGCTGGGAGAGTTTGATTCTCGTGAAGAAGCCATCGAAAACGCCTGCCTTCAATTGGAATGCACTCACGCTAAAAAGGGTGTGTTGCTGAAAGGCGAGAACGCGGGTGGTTTCCTGATTTGCGATACGCAGGAGTTTGCTGAGTTATGAAATTAAATAAGAAAGAGCTCAAGGCAATCGAAGATATGCAATCCATTTTGAATGCGCTGAAGCATCCAGAAGGTAAGGGTTATGTCTGTTTCACAAGTGGTGACATCACCAATATCGAGCGCGTGTTAGGCATCAGTCTATGGGATGCAACACATGGACAGAAGGTTGTGAAGAAAACAGTTCGTGGTAAAGAACGCCTGTTGCTGAAGATTTGCTTCCAAGCCGGTGGTCAATATGCAGCGGAGAGGCATTGCTACTTCCCTTTTCAGGTGAAGGAGAAACTATGACCACACAAACATTCCAAACCACCCACGGTGAAGTCACGTTAACCCCTCGGCATTACAACAGTCTTGTTAATGCGTTTGTTGTTGAGTTGAAACTCACCCCGCCATCACTGTGGGGGTGGGGGATTACAGCCACATTTCCAGATGGGCTAGAAGATAAGCTAACGCCAGAGTTTATTGAAATCTGGGCGAGTGAGGCAATAGGGAAGTTGGTTTAATGAGCAACATCTTTACCACAACGGAAAACAAAAAATCAGCCGGGCCAATGCCCGGCAATTTTACGTCTCAAGAAATTCGTCAGTTCACTGGTGCCCAACCGAACCATATTAATAAAGCGGAATTTTATCTGCAGGATCACTCTGACGATAAAGTGCTGAAACATGCTTTACGTTATTTCGATCCGAAACTTCCACCTGAACAAGCCCCGCAGGGCAGTCGCGAAGCGGCTGGGGATAATAGCCTTGTCCAGCGGCGCAAAAGTCCGACAACGGAGGACGTCGCCCAAAAAAGGGCGGCAGTGGCCACGCAAGGTAAGCGCAATCGGCTCACCAAGTGGAATCATTTGCTAAAACGTTTGCCGCGTAATTTGAATGGCACACAGAAGCCGTTTGATGTCGTTAAGCCTCTGTCTTTCAGTCCCATCGCGTTGGATTGGGAGAAGGATCCTGTGAAATGCTTGCAGGCACATGGCTTCGTGCAGAACGCGCCGGTGATGGCTCGACTACAGCATCGCGATTGGTCACAAGAGTGGCGAATTAGAATTGAGGCTCAAGCCAGAACATCTGCCGCGCCGCCAACCCAAGCTGGTGATCGCTTCACTGAGCAACTGACCGAACGTGCCGTGAGAAAAATTTTTGAATCAGGCGCTTATGTTCAAGTGCTTCGTGGGGGATATACCACATTCACCACCCTCACATTCAGTGATGAACAGCGAGAGCGCATTCTCACCAGTAAGCCTCAAACCAAGAACCGCACAAAGCCAGGAGTCACCGGCACGATTGTCGTGATGAGTCCCCATGGCCGAGAGCCGTGTAGATTAAAAGCAGATGGGGCATTTTCATGGTTGGATGACATGGGAAAGGCGGGGGAAATAGCAACCATCAACATGGAAGAAATAAAAGCCACGGGGAAAACGGACTTCACTGGCCAAGCGGTGTTTGATCTTGGTGCAACCAGCGTTCGAGCTGATGGGCCGTGGACGAAGATAAGAGATTATTGTCCTGATTCATCGATCGGGAATGAGGTGAGCCGCTTCATTGACTTGGCGCAGAAAACTTACCAGCGAGGATGGGTACCCGATTTTATGCCAGCAAGGGTGAAGCGAGGGCAAGAACGCGTCAAATATGCGGGTGAGAAGTGTGGGAGGGTTGTTGCTGATGGGCCTTTCACGCCGATCCGACGTGGGGACAGTAAAGATAAAATCCATCAAAACCCACGCTGGAAGGAAATGCCTAATGATACGTATAAAAAGTGCGCCGTTCCTTTGGATTACTGCTGGGTGGCGGAAATGCCAGCCAATGATGATGGTGAACCCAATCCGCATGTGCACTTGCTTATGCGTTGGCAAGTGCCGAAAACACATTTCCATGCCTGGGCGGCGAGGCTTGAGCGCATTTGGGGAAATGGTTTTGCCAAACTAGAACGTATTAAGTATGCCAAAGCGGGGGCTGCTTATCTTGTAAAAGCAGTGGGGTATGCAGCGAAAGGGAGTGATGGTAATCAAGGCTTAATTCGCGGTAACCGCTACGGCATCAGTGCAATAGCTCGGGCGAAAGGATGGAAGGATATAGCCAGCTTTCAGGCCGACAATATGGCAGCAATCATAGCCGAATGCGAAGAAAAGTTAGCGCGTAAATATGCCCACTATGACGAACAGGTGCTGCGAGCCCATTCTAAGTTAAAGCATACTAAGAAGCTGCATGCGATTGCCAAGAACAACAAAAAGCTGCCAGAAGAAAAACGAGCTGCATTAATTGAAAAGCATAAATCACGTATGCTTTCGTTAGATGATGAGATCAGCCAAGCCAGAACAGCACGGCGGGAGTGCGGCGTGATAGCTACCGGTCATTATCAGATTACCTTTACAGGGGAAAACGCCACGCAGAATTTTGATAACTTTTTGGGTTGGGCTTTCAATTGCCGGCAGTGGCAGGCTAATGGTCGGAACGAATCGATTAAAGAAGAATTGGAGAGGGAGAGATCGGCAATACTCTCGGATTTGAAGTCTGAATACCGAGAGCTACGAGAGGATGTGGATTTATCCGATGAGCAAATGGCACGGTTAGCCTATTTGCATGATTACCTTGATAAGGTTCAGCTGGATATTGATTACAACCGCATGCTTCGGCTGCAGATGGCGAACACCTTACAGCAGCAACGGAGTTACTGGCGAAGCTATGTTGATACTCTTCCCCAGCAGCGAACGAGCTTGGACTATTGGTCGTCGTTCTTGAATAGGTACGAGCTAGTTGCTGAGCAAGAGGATAGGGATCAGTTGCTGACGTTGGTGCATGCTGAAGATATGGGGACTAGAGGCAATAAAAACGCCTCATTGTGAAATGAGGCGGTGATTTAGTGCGGTTAGTCTTTAACTAATCGCCATGCACGTTTATTACACTTTGGGCAATCGTATCTCTCTGATACCCATTGGGTTATCTCATCTGAGAATGCCAAGAGAGCCACACCACCAGTGACAATTGCTACACAGATTGCAAAAGCAAATCCTGTACCCGCAAAGAAGAAGGTAACCCAAGCCCAAAAGCCACCGCCAACAAAAGTGCCACCTAATACTTTTAAAAAGAAAGATTTGTTTGCTTCTTCTTTGAAATTGCAGCTTTTACATTCGATGTACGCCATTATAAAGACTCCTTAACAAATAAAGTTGCTAACAATACAGAATAGGTAATCATTGATCAACTTGATGCATATGTGTATGTGATGGTTAATGAGTGTAGATATGATTTTGTGACTACCTTAAAACTCAGGAACTGTACAGCTACAGCAAAACTACTGTATATTTGTACAGTTCTCTGGTGAGAGAGGTTTGTAATGCAAGACAGAAACACCGATCGGTTTATGGACGTTATGGATTTCATCATTGATGCCGTTGCCCAAAGTACATCAGGGAAGAACACGGCTGATTTGGGGTATTACTTAGCGTGTTTGGTTGTAGCAGATCACAAGAAAGAACTTTCTACACACAAGATGGATATTTTGAAAGAACTGCTTGAAAGGGCAGAGGAAATCAGAGGAATGGGGTAGTGTGAACGGAACGCCTTGCGTTCCGTTGCTGCGAAAAAAATTCTCAAAACTGAAAAAAAACTTGCCTTGCTTGTGTGTGTGCTATACAATCTATCTTGGGTTTTTATAAAAAAATCTTGACGCCTCGTTTTTTGGGGCGTATCTTCGTCCGTATCTCCTCAGTAGATTCTGAGATTTTTAATTTGATAGGACGATTTCTATGGACTTCTTTAGTCAATTTTTTCCAAATGTACTTTTTGTCATCATTGTTTCTTTCTTGATTTTCTATTACTTATTTGTCACCGTTAGACCAGCATCATTGCTATTAATAAAAAAAGTTGAGTTGATTAATGTGTTTATTGTTTTATTATCAGTGATCACAGCATATTCAGCGGGTAAAAATTTATTTTACAATGAATATTATCAGGGTAGTGTTCTGGATGAAAAACATGCTGTAACATTTTATGAAGATACTGTTAGACGTTTTCAGTATTTAGAATGTGAATCTTCAAGTGGGTTGGATTTTAAAATTTGTGGCAAGCTAAAACAGTTGTCGGATGTCGCTGATAGTGAAAAATTCCCAAGCTTACCAGATGTTTACATTTTTAATCGTGATTATGTGCCTATGTTGCCGTCGGTTAAAAATGAAGTTGTAACAAATGCATTAAAACAATTCAAAAGTGGGTTTGATTTGGTTAAATTGAGACAGTCAAAAGTAAATGAATATAAAGAAAAGCTAAAGCCTGAAAATTGGGAAGTGAACTTTATTAAGTTTACAATTTACTTTTTCGCTGTTTATTTTTCTTTAATGCTTGTGATGAAATATAGAG